>JAYSTZ010000144.1:0-29564 GCA_043719365.1 Verrucomicrobiaceae bacterium
CGCCGCCGCGAAACCGGCAGCACCGAAAGCCGATCCCGTCGTCGCCAAATTCGTCACCGACGCGCTGAAGCCCGGTGCCGTAGTCGGCAAAGCGACGCCGGACTTTGTCGCCGCGCTTTCCGCCGAAGTCCGCGCGAACGGCGACGCCGCGTAGGGCGCGGTCGTCTTCAAAAAAGCGGAACTCGGCTGCACCGCCTGCCACAAGATCGGCAACGACGGCGGAACCATCGGCCCCGATTTGAACAACATCGGAAGCGCCCAGCCGCTCGACTTCATCATCGGCGCAGTCATCGAGCCCTCGCGCGAAATCAAAGAAGGCTACGAAGCCCGCATCGTGACGACCAAGAGCGGCGGCACGTTCACCGGCTTCCGCCGAGCCAGCGCCCCCGACGAGCTCGCGCTCTTCGACGGAGCCACCGGCAAGGAAAGGAAACTGAAACTCACCGACATCACCGACAACAAACCGCTAGGCTCCCTCATGCCCGCCGGTCTCGTCGAGAAGCTCAGCCGCGAAGAACTGCGCGACCTTTTCGCCTACCTCACCTCGCTCGGGAAGGCGAAGTAGCCCAGCGCAACCAGCAAAGTAGGCCGCGAGTCCCTTCGCGGATGTCTGCCACTCGCGAAGCGACACGCTTTTATTTCGTGCGGCTTCGCCGGTGACGTTTCAGCCGCGAAGGGACTCGCGGGCTACTTTGCCGTCTCACGCGCCGACTTGCTCCAGCACTCGCGCGATTTCCGCGACGCGGTAACCAAAGCCGGTCGGGCCGAGCGTGGAGAGGTCGAGCACGCCGTCGCGCCGACGGTAGAGGCCGGGGTGGATGCGGGCTTCGGGGGCGCTGGCTTCGGGGTAGAATTGCATGGCGTTGCTCTCGACGCCCATGATGGTCCCGGCGTGCGCGGCGAGGAGGACGTGGGGGATTTGGGCGAGCATCGGGTTCGTGAGGTCCTGCACCATGAGCTGCATCCCGTTTGCCCGCGCCCAGCACATGCTGAGCAGTGCGCCCGTCAGGGTCTTGCAGGTTTTTAAAGCGACGCCCGTCCAGCCGAGTTCGCGGCCAAGCCGGACGAACCGCCAGTCGTGCGCGCTCTCGTCGAGGAAGAGCGGCTTGCGCTCGCTGACGCTGCGGACATCGATGCGGTGCGCCTCAAGGTCGTAGGGAAACGGCTGCTCGATGTAGAGCGTGCGGCGGTGGATTTCCGGATGCGCGGCGAGGAGGCGGTCGAGGATTTCGCAGACATACGCGGGGTCGGTGACGGTGCAGTTGAAGTCCGCCGTGAGATGCTCGCAGCCTTCTTCGATGGCGATTTGGCCGATGCGCACCAAGCGCTCGAAGTCCCACGCAGCGTCGGTGCCGCGGAGTTTGATCTTCAGGCAGTTCAGCCCGTCGGTGCGAATCCAGTCGCGAAGCAAAACGGGATATCCGTCTTCCGGCTCGGATCCCGTGAGGTCGCACGCCTCCAGCGGATCGAGCCCGCCGACGAGATGCCAGACGGGAAGCTGCGTTTGCTTTTGCCGGAGATAATCCGCCGGAGTCTGCCCCGCAAACCGCGCATCGCCGTCGAGAAAATGCGCGAGGTCCTGCGTGAGGAACTCTGCGCCGAGCGTCTCGAAAACAGGCCGCTCCAGCAGAATGGCAAAGGCGTCGTAAATCGCGATGTCGATGAGCGAGTGGCACACGAGCGCGGCGAGATGCGGCATTGCAGTATCGATCCCAAGGAGGGGGGCCGTCTCGGCCCCCTGAACCACGCAGTGGTTCCTTATTGCTCGGGGAGACGCTTCGCGTCTCAGGGGGCCGGGACCGCCCCCCTCCTTGGGGTCTTTCAGCGAATGCGCGGCGTTGAACTCCGCCAGCAAGTCGTGCAGCCGGTGCCGCTGGAAGGCGTCGCCCAGCTCCATGGGATGCCCGATTTCACCAAACGCAACGACTTCCCGCGCGAGGATCTGCGTGAAGTCGCGCATCCGATTCTCGCGGTCGTCCCAGCCCAGCGTGGAAGGCCACACCCAGGCGACGCTCAGCGGAGTTTCCCCCCAGCCTTCCGCGCTGCGCCCGGCCCGGTCTTCGACGCGGACGCGGACACGAGCGCACAGGGCGCGAGTGACGGTCTGCGCGCCGAATTTCAGCGGCACACGTGTGGCGATCGGGATGAACGTTAGCTCTGCTTCCAGAACCCGGACATCGCTCGGCCTGGCCATCGGGCGCTAGGCTTTCTTCGGCGGTTCCTTGACTGGCGCTTCGGCAGGCGGTGCGGTTTCCGACGGATCGTCGGGCTGCTCCTCGCCTTCGATTGCGGCAACTTCGGGCTCGCCGTCTTCTTCGGCTACGCCCTCGTTCTCGCCTTCAATTTCGTCGTCATCCTCGTCGTCGAGAACGATGGGCTCCGGCTCGGGAATGGCGTCGAGTTCCTCGTCGTCTTCCTCCACTTCCTCTTCGTCAATCACCGGGGTCGGCGGAGGTGGGAGAATCTCTGGCGGCGGCGGCGGGAGATCGGCTTTCGGTGCGAGCTGCACACCTTCGTTCATGAGCACACCAAAGACGTAGCGCAAAATGGCGCGGTGATGCTGGCGCACGACGAGATCCGGCTCTTGATTTTCCAAAGCGAGATAGTCCGCCCAGTGGTCGCTCAGCTTGAGCGAAAGGAGCGTCCGCAATTGCGTCAGAAGGTCCGGCGTAGTGCCGTCGGCAGCGGGAGTCATGCTCTCGGCGCGCATCTCGCTGTCCGAAGTGAGTTCCAAAATGCGGGCTTCCTGATCGGCCACGCGGGCTTCGAGCTGGATGATGAGGCGACGGAGTTCGTCCGTGCTGAGATTCGACTCCTCGACGGATAGAATCGCGCGGTCGCCCGAGCCTGTGCGACGGGAACGCCCGCCACCTTCTTCCGCACGGCGCACGCGCGTCTGCATCGTGCCTAGATCGTTGCGGAGCTGGGAGACATACTTCTCAATACCGCGCAGCGCTTCTGTGATATTGAACTGCCCGCCACCGCGCGATTCCTGTTCGCGGGAGACGTAAGCGGGACGCTCTTTCTGGCGCTCCGGCTTTTCCGTTTTCTCCGGTGCCTTCTCGCGCTCACGCTCACGGCCACCGTCACGACCCTGCTCCCGGCCTTGATCACGTCCGCGACCACGGTCGCGTCCGCGTCCACGGCGGTTGTCTTCTTCACGTTCGTCCTGCTGGGCGGAGGGCTCCTCAGCGGGCTGGTTCTGCTTCCGCGCCGCGCGTTGAGTTTCGAGCCATGCGTTGATTTCCTGCGTCGCAGCGGCGACAGCACTAGGGTCTCCGGCTTCAGCGGCGGCTTTCAGCTTTTCCTCGAGCTCGGCTGGAAGCGGCGGCTGGACTTCGGCCTCGGCCGTTCCAGCGGCCGGGCCACGGTTGTTGCGATTGTCGCGATTGTCCCGGCGGTTGCGGTTGTCGCGGCCCTCACCATTGCCACCACCTTCTTGAGCATCAGGGGTGTTTTCGGCGGTCAGCGCGGCAGAGATTACTTCGGGCAGCACAGGGCAATCGCGACGAAGCGCGCTCTGCCACTTACCATTCCAGCGGCCCACGTTCTTCGCGACCATCGCCTGCAACTCGGGGTGCATCGCGGCCAGGCGCGTCACGCCGTAGCGCAGGATGCTGAGCTGAGTGATGGGCGGGTTGTTCACATTGAACACCGAGAAAACCACTGCGGAAACCACCGCGGTCGAGTCCGCTTCGTCGAGGCTATCCAGTGGAAGTTGCACGACCCACGGCTTGCCGCGTCCGATGAACACATTGCCGATCAATTTCGACTGCTCCGCGTTCAGCGAGCCATTCGCAGGGTTCACCATTTCGGTGCACACCGTCGCCGCGATCTTTACGGCCACGGGCAAATCCATACGCATCAAAGCGCGAGAAACACTGAGGCGCAGACGAGCAGCCTGAAGGCCACCCATTTTCGCCAAGCCATCCAGAAGGAATGGGCGCGCCTCGGGAACGAGCGTCGGCCAGGCCTGCTCGATCGCGCGGACTGCGAGAACCCACGGCAGCTTTGGCATGGCATCGAGCGACGCGAGGAATTCCTCACCGCCCGCGAGCAAGCCGTCTTTCATCAACACCGTCGCGCGTTCTTCAGCCGCATTTGAAAGGCGGCCCTTCGCACCGGCATCCGCCAGTTCTGCGAGCGAACGCTCCTCAGGTTCACCGGTGTCCGGCGGCGGCGCATCCTGCTCGCGAGCAGAGTGGGCGACCGGAGCCGCTTCGTCGGGAGCTTGCGCAATCACGGCAGGCTCGGGCGCTTTCGGGGCTTCGGGCTCCGGCGCGGGCTCCGGTTTTGCGGCCTTTGCAAGCTTCGCAGGTTTTTCAGCTTTCGCTGGCTCTAGTGAAATTCCGCGCTCCTTTGCCTCGATAAATGCGAGGTTTACGGGTGCTGGTGTTTTTTTGGGAGTCCCCTCGGTCTGGGACTCATTCGTTTCGTCTGCCATAATATCGTGTGTGTAAAATTGGGGGCGCGTATAAAGGGCGGGGTTCCTTCGGGTGGCGAGGAAATTCCTCTCACCGTTCCGCGACCGTCAGTCCTTCGAATCCAGAAAACTCCCCGCGCAGAGCCGCGCATACACCCCGCCCAGCGCGAGCAAATCATCGTGCCGCCCCCGCTCCACGATGCGCCCGCGCTCCAAAACGAGGATCTGATCCGCATGGCGAACGGTGCTCAGCCGGTGTGCGATCACGAACGAAGTCCGCTTCTCCATCAGCCGGTCCAGCGCTTGTTGAATCAGCCGTTCCGTCTGCGTGTCCACCGACGCCGTCGCCTCATCCAGCACCAAAATCGGCGGATCCTTCAGCAGCGCCCGCGCGATCGACACCCGCTGCTTTTCCCCCACGCTCAGCTTCACGCCTCGCTCGCCCACCACCGTATCCAGCCCCGTCGGCAGCCGCTCCACAAACGACGACGCATTCGCATCCCGCAAGCACTGCCACATCTGCTCGTCCGTCGCATCTGCGCGACCCAGCCGCAGATTGTCGCGCACCGTTCCATTAAAAAGAAAACTCTCCTGCGTCACCATCCCCACCGCCGTCCGAAGCGCCGCGCGCGGCAAGTCCTGAATCGGCGTCCCGTCCACCCGGATCTCACCGTCGTCGTATTCATAAAAACGCGTGATCAGATTCACTAGCGTGCTCTTCCCCGCCCCCGTCGGCCCCACCAGCGCCACCGTCTCGCCCGGCTTTGCGCGCAGCGAGATATGACGCAGCGTCGGACGGTCCTCGTCATACGAAAACGACACATCCTCAAACTCCACATCGCCCTTCACCGACACCGCCGCCGCGTGCTCCATCTCATCCGGCTCCGGCTTCTCGTCCAAAATCTCAAACACCCGCTCACCCGCCGTCCGCCCGCTCTGGATGAGCTGATTCAGCGAATGCAGCTTCGCAATCGGATCGTAAAGCAGCCCCGTCAAAAACAACAACCCCGCCAATTGCCCCTGCGACATCCGCCCCGCCAAAACCTCGTGCCCGCCAAACCCCAGCATCAACACCCCGCCCACCGCGCCGAAGAACGACATCGACGGACTATAGACCGCCCACACCTTCATAATTTTCAGCGCCGCATCCCGCAGCGCCCCGCTCACCGCATCGAACCGCGCATGCTCCTCCTCTTCCCGCGTAAATGTTTTGATCTGCCGAATCCCCGCCAGATTATCGTGCAACAGCGAATTCATCGCCGACGACGCCTTCCGCTGCACCCTGTAGCGCTTCGGTGCCGTCAACGTATAACTCAGCGCCCCCGCCACCAAAAACGGCACCGGCAACATCGCCAGCCAAGCCAGCTTCGCATTCGCCGAAAACAAAAACGCCAGCGCGATCGCAATCTGCAACACCGCCACCACCCCCTGCTCGATTCCATCAATCAACATCCGCTCCACCGAAGTCACGTCTTCGAGCAACCGCGTCATAATATCCCCCGTCGCCCGGTCATCGAACCACTTCAGCGGCAGCTTCTGGATATGCCCGTAAAGATCGCTCCGAAGATCAAAAATCACCTTCTGCTCAAACGTATTATTCAAAATCACCCGCAGCGCATTAAACCCGTCGCGCCCCAAATACGCCGCCGCTGCCACCGCCACCAGCGACCAAAGTCGCTCGCCCCGCCCCGCCACAATGTCATCCAAAACAAGTTGGGTCACCTTTGGAAAAACAAACGCCAGCAGCGTAGAAGCCACAGCACAAAGCATCGTCCCCGAAGCCATCCCCGGATACCGGCGCAAATAAGCAAACACCCGGACCACCACCCTCATCGAAAACCCGCCCCTCGCATAAAATGAATCATCAGCGAGCCATACCACCGAACCCGATCCCGCGCAAAGGACAGAAAGGACCAAGGCGACAAAAAGGACCGCATCCCTTGGGTCCCTTGCGTCCTTATTTTCCAGGCAATCAGGAAAGTGCCTCGCGGATTGCCAGCGCCCGCCGCGCCGCGCAACATGCGCACAAAATTCGTATGAAGAAAAATATTCAGACCATAGCCATTATCGGCGGCGGGCCTGCGGGCTCGGCGCTCGCGTGCCATCTCCTCAAGCGCGGACTCACGGTAGTGATGTTTGATGACGGAGCGCGTCCGGAATTGATCGTCGGCGAGTCGCTCATCCCCGTCATCCTTCCCATGCTCGATCGGCTCGGCGTCCGCGAACGCGTGGCCGCCATCGGGCAGCACAAGCCCGGCGTCGCTTTCACGTTTGGAGAGCACCAGACCATCGCGTTTAATTTCCAGGCCGTCAGCCGCTGCAAGCTCCCCACCTTTGCCTACAACGTCCCGCGCCCCGCGTTCGATCAGGTGATTCAGGACCGCGCCACGGAACTCGGCGTCGTGCGCATTCCCATCCGCGCAAAGCTCGAGCGCGTGGAGAAAGACTGCGTGCGACTTTCCGCCGAAACGCTCGCCGCAGCCCCCACGCTCAGCGGCGCCCAGCCCGACTTGATCGTGGACGCCAGCGGGCGCTCGAGAGCCCTCGCCCATTTGCTCGAAATCCCCGCGCGAGTCGGCCCGCGAAAAGACGTCGCATATTTCGCCCACTACCGCAGATTCGAGGAGGAAAAGCCGCGCGGCATCGTCACCATCACCCGCCTCGCCGCCGGTTGGAGCTGGCGCATCCCGCTGCCCGACAAGCTTTCCGTCGGCGTCGTTTTAAACCGCGAAGAAGCCGCGCGTCTCGGCACAACTCCCGAAGAGCGGCTCGAAGCCATCATCGCCCGCGACCCTGTGCTCGCCGCCGCCGGAGTGAACCGCGAGCGCGTGAGCAAAGTGATGACTTACACAAACTACCAGCTCATCTCCGAGCGCGGATACGGCCCCGGCTGGGCGATGCTGGGAGACGCGTTCGGCTTTGTGGACCCGATGCTTTCGCCTGGCCTCATGCTCGCGCTGCGCTCCGCAGAACTCCTCGCCGAGCACCTCAACGAGCCCGAGAAATACGCCGCGAAAATGGGGGAATGGCTGGAGGCGTGGCAGGAACTCATCGGCTATTTTTACAACGGCCAGATGTTCGCGATGTATCAAACCGGGATGTCCTTCGAGCGGAAGTATCCGGGCCGGATCACCCGCTTCATGCACACCCACATGGAGCGCAACATCGCGTGCATGGCGTCCGGCGCATCCACACTCTCGCGCTACAGCCGCGGGCTCGTGAAGTTCATGTCGCGCCACGGCGTGAGAGACGTGGACCCTGCGGATCTCGCCATCGCATGACGGGAAATCGCAAAGTAGCCCGTGAGTCCCTTCGCGGCGTTGCGCAACTCGCGAAGCGACACAAATGACGCGGAAAACGAAACTCGGGCTGGCCCTGAAAATCGTCATCACGCTCGGGCTACTCGCCTCGGTGTTTCTCGATACCGGCTTGCGCGCAAAGCTCGCGACACTGCCCGCACCATCCGCGCCCTCGTGGATTCCCTTCGCGTGGCTTTGCGCGGGAATTTGTGAACTCGCGAGTCTCGTGCGCTTTTGGGCGTGCATGCAATTAAACGGACTCGCCATTCCGCTGCGACGCGTCGCATTGCTCCATTTCGCCGGTCTGTTTGTATCGCTCTTCCTTCCCGGAACCGCTGGCGGCGATGCGCTGAAGCTCGGGCTCATCGTTCTCCAGTTTCGCGACCGCAAACTCTCCGCAGTCCTCGCGCTCCTGCTCGACCGCCTGAGCGGCTTCATCGTCATCGTCGCGTGGACCGCCGTCGCCGCATTCGCACGCGACGAATGGTTCGCACAAAGCGCGTTTGCAAACGGCACACTCCGCACCGTCCTGCTCATCGCAGGCCCGCTCGCCGGCTCCCTCGTCCTGTGGTTCGCAGTCAGTCGCACCGGATTGATGCGCACCAGGATTCCACCGTTCCACTTCCGCGATCGCATCCGGCAATGCGAAGCCGTATTCGACACCATCGCACGCCGCTGGCAAATGAGCGCGCTGATTTTCGCCGCTGCAGCCGTCGCATTCGCAGCGCACTTTCTCCTGTTCCATTTTGCCGCCCTCGCGTTTGGCGCGCCGCTCGAGCTCATCGATTCGTTCTCAGCGATGCCGCTGATCGACATGGTGACGATGCTGCCCATCACCATCGCCGGAATCGGTCTGCGCGAGCACGCATTCCAGCAGATCTTCGCACCGCTGTGCGGGCTCAGCGCCGGGCAAGCAGTGTCCACGTCGCTCGGCGGGTTCATCATCGGGAGCACTTGGGCGCTGCTTGGCGCTGTGGCTTTTCTTTACATCCGGCCCGCGATGAAAAATGGTCGCACCAATGTCTGATTCACCGCGCTCCGTCGCCGTCGCACTTGGCTCGTCTTTTCTTGGGTTTCCCACGCACCACGGGTTCCTGCGCCAATTGGTCGCCGAAGGATGGGCACCTGATGAACTCGCGGGTTCATCCGCTGGCGCAATCGTCGCCGGACTTTACGCGGGCGGCGTCGCTCTGGAAGAAATCGAAGCGCTCTTCAAACGCAAAAGTCTGCGGACGTGTTTCCACGAATTGTTCATGACGCCGCGCGCAATCGGCACGCTCATCGGCTGGCCGGGCTGCGCCGCGATCTTCGTGGGGAAGCGGCTCGGCGCATTGCTGCGCGAGTTTCTCGGCGACCGCCGGATCGAAGACTGCACAAACGCAAAGCTGCACCTCGCAGTGACAAACCTGCGCACGAGCCGCGTAGAAATCCGAACGACCGGCCCGCTCGTCGAAACCATCCTCGCAAGTTGCGCACTGCCCGGCGTCATCGCTCCAAGACGAATCGACGGCGAACTGCTATGGGACGGCGGCCTCGGCAGCTCCGTGCCCGTCGAGCCGTTCCTCGGAAAAAGCCCCGCCACACACATCGCCGCACACAGCATTCTCCACGAACCGCAGCTCCGCGCCCGCGAAAAGCATGACCGGTACAGCTTCACCGGCGCAATGCTCGCCGGGCACCAACTCACCGCGGACGAACTCCTCCACTGGAAAGCCGAACTCGCGCGAAGCGAAGGTCGCATCATCGCAACAGCGGAAACAGTCACTCCGCGCCCGCGCCTCGGATTCCCGCTCACCCTCCCACCGCCAAAGCCATGGCCCGACCACGCCCACGACCTCATGGAATTGGGCGCAGCCTCCGCACGAAAAGTCGTCGCCGAGTTTGCGGCGTTCGCTCCCAAAGTAGTGGGGTCGTCCCGGCCCCAGTGAGCCACGGAGTTGCTCGAATCAACGCGGCCGGCGGCGCGAAAGGGGCCGGAACGGCCCCTCTACTTGAGGATCCTACCTCCGCAATTTCCCACTGGCCGTCCGCGGCAGTTCCGCAACCATCGCAAACCGCACCGGAACTTTATAACTCGCGAGACTCTCGCGACAGTGCCGCGCAAGCGCAGGCGACTTCGGAGGATTCTCCGGATCGCACGGAACAATCTCCGCCACCGCAATCGCGCCCCAGCGCTCATGCGGCTCGGAAGACACCCGGCTCTCCCTCACGCTTGGATGCACATTAAGGACCACCTCCACTTCCTCCGGGAAGAATTTCATCCCGCCAAAGTTGATGACCGATTTCTTCCGGCCCCGCAGAAATACAAAACCCTCTGCATCGCAACACGCGAGATCACCCGTGGCAAACCAACCATCGCTCGTCGCCTCAGCACGCTCGCACCACGGCGAAAGATACGCGTCGAACATCCCCGGACCACGAAGCCAAAGCTCACCGAGCTCTCCCGGTGCGGGCTGAACTCCGGCTTCATCGAGAAGCCGGATTTCCACATCGTCCACCCGCCCCACGCTCTCCGGCTTTTCTGCGGCCGCAGTCGTATTCAGCAGCGGAAGCCCCACCTCAATGATTCCGAAGCCCTGCGCCGGTGGCACTCCGTATCGTGCACCGAATCTCTCCGAGATGTCCGCAGAAACGGATGCAGCAGTCCCGACCGCGAGACGAAGCGCCGGCCAGTCGCGTCCGGAATCCTCGGCAGCGAGCAGTGCGAGATGAAACGGCGACCCGTAAAAAACCGTGGCCGAATGCTCCCGCGCCGTCGCGAGCACGTCGGCAGCAAGATGCGAATCCTCCAACACTGTCGTGGCACCTTCGACCAAATAGAGCATGATCGAGACAGCAAAATGATGCGCCATCGGCAGCGTCCAAAGCACACGGTCGGCGCTCGTGATTTCCAACCGCCGATTCGCGGACCTCACTCGCTCCAAAAGCGACCCATGACTAATGACCACGCCCTTGCTCATGCCCGTAGTCCCCGAACTAAAGCGAACGAATGCGGGATTCAGCGCGTTAAATCGCTCTTCAGGAAATGTCGGAGCCACTTCATTTCGGCACCATTGAAACGAAACCCCACCGCGCTCTTCGCGTGTCCCGGGCTCCGGCAGCCACGACCCCGGACCCGCGGCAATAACCACCTGCGGTGCCGTCACAGCCACTACCGCTGCGCGTTCGACCACGGCAAGCTCGGATGGAACCGGAACAAAGCACGCGCCAGCACGCAAAATCCCCAACGCCAGCGCGACATACTCCGCACCGTTCGGGGCGAAAAGAGCCACGCGCGGAGAGATGCCGGATGTCACCGAGCGGATGAACCCGGCGATTGCGTCGGCCCTTTCAAGGAGTTCGCGATAGGTCCACGATTGCGCGGACCAAACAATCGCGAGATGCTCCGGATTCATCGCGACCCGCGCGGCGACCAGTTCGGCGACATTCATTGCGGGGCCTCCATTCCGATCAACGCACGAACCGCCGCCGCGTCCGGTGCGATGCCGTCCCGCGCCTGCAACGCCGCTGCCGCGCCGGCGGCCTGACCGGTCGCCATGCAAGTCGCAATCACCCGGAGCGAAGCCTGCGCTTCGTGCTCACACGAAATACAGCGTCCAACAGTCCAGCAGTTCTCGATACCCGACGGACGCAACGCTCCGAGTGGAATCTGCGTAGGCCGCAATCGGTCTGGAAACCGCCACTTTGGACCAGTTGCCTTTTCGCGCAACTCCATCGGCCACGTCCCAAGCGCGACAACTTCGCCGTGCGCGGTTCCGCGAATGATGTCCTCGCCGGTAATAGTTGCCCGGCCACGAATCCGACGGCTCTCGCGAATCCCCACACGCGCCGGAAAAGCCGACACGTCAGCGCTTCGAAACGCTTCGTGATTCTCGCGAAGGTGAGCGAGAATCTCGCGTGCGAGAATCCGACCGGTTTTCTCCAGAGCCGTGAGCTGCGCGGGAGATGTAGGATCAAACAAAGGCGCGGCGAGGTCGATGGTCACATAGACCTCGCCTCCGCGGCCGGTCGCACGAAAATGCGCACCGAGCACTCCCGAAGCCAGCGCACCGCCTTGCACGCCGCTCGTGAGCAGTCTCGCCACTTTCAATCGTCCATCGTCGCCAAGCTGCCCCGCATCAACTCCGTGAAGAGCAAAAATAAATGCAGGGCGCTGGAGCCGCTCCGATGCAGCCATTTCACATTCCTGCCCGCAAAGCGCCACGAGCAACGCATCGCCACTCGCATCAATCGTCGCCGCTGGACGAAAGGTCATTCGCGCTCCGCGACAAGTCGCCGTAACCTCCGCGATGCGATCCCCGTCCATTTCGGCGTGTATAAGTTCCGAGTGAAAAAACACCTCCAAACACACACACTCACAAACGACCGTATCCGCGACCGAGGCAAACCCCGGCGGGGAATGCGGAAGCACATCCACACGCCCCATTCGCACCGGACCGGTCGCAGCTCCGGCCTCGATCAAGCGGCGCGCGAATTCCGCCGGAAACCCCAAATGCGCGACGACTGCACCCGGCTCTTCACGCAGAAAATACAGACCGCAAACGGTATGAACCAGGGCAGCCGTGGCCATCCCCCCAAGCATCCCGCTTCGCTCGATGAGCACGACGTGGGCACCCTGTCGCGCGGCGGTCACTGCTGCGGAGATTCCGGCAGCACCGCCGCCCAGCACCAGCAGGTCGCATTTCATACGCCGAGCAAATCCTTGCGAATACTGCCGCGCAGCAATTCGAGCTCACCTTCCTTTAGCACCCCTTCGCGCCATGAAAATGTCGCGGTCATTTTTCCTCCGCGCTGACCGAAGAAGATGCCCGTTCCCGGCGGCTGACTTACGGTCGGAATGTGCCAGCCGTGCTCGATCGGAGCGCCGCAAAACTCCGCGCACTCGGGGAGGAATTCGCCGGTGTGCGAGAAGAAAAACGAAGTGAGATGCCCGCCGGAATTCCGCCGCAACATCCGCAGGTAAAACCACGCAGGCAGTCTCCGGAAGAGGCGCGCCATCACAGCGAACGCAACTTCCAGCCGGTTGCGGGACATGTCTGTGAACTGCGTCTGCAAGCGCGCGGCTGCAGCGGCGAGGTCACCGAGTTCGGAGGGACGTAGGCAGAAGAAGAGCTGCGAGACTTGATTCTGCCAGATCGGATGCCGCGCGCCGCGTTTGCGTTCCTGCACCGCGCATCCGGATTGGAATGAATCTGTTTTCTCGCCACGCGCCTCCAGCACCCGCAAGTGCGCCCGCATCGTTGCGGCTAGGAACCATCCGATTTGAAACATGCCGCGCGACACCTCCGCCGCGCGTGCGGCGATGCGAGCGGTCTCGTCCGCCGTAAATTCATCCACATGAAATCGAGGTGCTCCCGCTCGTGGAACGACTCCGCCGAGCGAGCGGATTCCCTGTTTGGAAAGCACGTAGAAGTGATCCTTGAAGCGCTCCGCCTCGCCGAGTACCGCGCGCCAGCCTTTTGGTTTCGGAGTCTGATGTCCCCACGAATCGGGCTTCGCTGAGAGTGAGGAATCCGCCGCGAGCCGCGCTACTTCCGCGAGCAAAAGCTCCGCGCCTTTTCCATCGAGCAAAACATGGAGCCAGCGAAAAAGGATCGTATGTCCCGCTCTGCTTGGTATGGCATCGAAACGGATCGGCGAAACATCGGATTCGCCGAGGATTCGATGCGCAATTTTCGTCCAATCCTCCTCCCCGTCGTGGACGAGAATAGGGAACTCAGCATGCGTCGCGGCGTCCCAGGACCAGCTCGGAACTCCGAGCGGTGCCTTCGTCAATCGAGCCTTTGAAATCGGGCTCTCTGCGGCGAGACGCTTGACGGCGGAACGAAAGCGACCGAGGTCGAAGCCCGGGCCGACATGCAGGACGGTCAGTCCGACATGGGCGCCCTGACCAGCGGCGCGCATCATGCGCTCCACAGCAATAAGGAACCAATCTGCTCCGCCAAGTTCCGTGGAATGTTGGGGCGATGCGGCCATTATGAAACCTGCCGCTGCGCAATCACCGCCATGGCGATGCGTCGGGCCGAAGAGAACGTTTCACGCTTGATCATCGAATCCGGAATTTTCACGGAGAACTGCTCCTCTGCCATGAGAATGACCTGCATGATTGCCATCGAGTCGAGTCCTGCTCCGAAGAGGTCCGAGTCCAGCCCAAAGGATGGATCCAGTTCTAGCAAATCCGCGCCGATTCCCGCGAGAATACGCTCGGCGGCCTCGGTGATTACCGGCGTGCTTTCGGAACTGTTTGGTTGGTGGCTCATTGTCGTATTGTCCATCGTATTCAGGACGGTGGGGGAGACAAGACGAACGACGACTAGCGGTTCGCGGGTGAAGCGAATCGCTCTTCGGCGATGGCGCGATTTCGGACGATTTCTTGAAATTGGTAGCGCAGTGTTCCGCCGTTCGGGAGCTCGACAAGAACTTCCCGCACTTCCAGCGTCTCTGCGTCGATGATGTTCGTGATGCGCTTCGGGGCGCGACTGGAGGCATCGGGCTTGAGATTGAGGACGAGAATATATTTCCCATCTTCGCTTGTTACCTCGGGCGCATACATGACTTCTTCTTCCGGCGGTTGTCCGCGGAGCAGACCGAGCAGCGATAAAAATGGGCGGCCCGCGGTGTCGCGAGTGAGCGATTTTTCCGCGACTTTCTTTCCGGCCTTTTGAATGAAGAGAGAATCACGATTCACGAGAACGAATTCACCCTCAGGCTTTATAAAATCGAGCCTCAACTGCCCCGGTGCGCTGTAGGCGAGACTACCGGAGCTGACGACCGGCTTTGCCATTCCCGGCATGGTCAGCGTCTGGCTGAAACTCGCGGCCCACGTTTTTGTCTCGCGTTGACGCGTCTGGAACTGGCCGCGCAATTCCGCTTCCTTAGCGGGTGAAAGCGGTGCGGAAAGGGCGTTTGCGACCAGTACGGTCGCGATGAAGCAGAGTCGAAAGAACATGCAGCGCCACTAATGAGACGGCGTGTCGCTTGTCAAGGGCGCGCCCTTTTTTGGGTCCACCTCACAAGAACGGGCAGAAGGAAAAGGCACGATATGACGGCGGCGATGATGCCGAGATCCATCACGAGTCCAAAATTTCGCAGCGCAGGCTGGCTCGTGAGCATGGGCGCACCAAAGCCGATGCACGACGCGAGACCAGTGAGCAAAATCGGAGCGCCGATATGGCCGTAAAGCTTCCGCAGGTCGCCGTGGTCGTGCTCCATCGCCATCAAAACGTGCAAGCTGTAATCGACGACGAGCCCCAGCAGCAGCGGAACGCAAAGCAGCGATAGTGCGCTCAATTGCGTGTCCGTCACAACGAGCAGCGCCGCAAGCAGGAGCATCGCGATGGCGAGCGCGGCGATGTTGAGAAGCACCATCCGGATGGACCGTTGCGCGAAATAGCACAGCACGAGAATCGCCGCGAGCACTCCTCCGCCAAGCCGCCGAAGATCCCCCGCCGATCTCGTATTCAGGTCCTCCTTTAACGCAACCCAACTCACCGGCATCACTTCCGCGCCGGGGATTTTCAGCCCTGCCGCAGGGACGGGGGTTTCAGCGGCTCCGGGAATGCGGACGACTGTGCGGCATCCGGCGGAGTCCTGGCGGGTGAGTTTCGAGAGCATGGGTGCGATCGCTACAAATGCGTCCTTCTTTCCCGCTTCTGCGCTCGTGATTGCCGCGCAAAATTGCAGGGTACTTTTACTCCACTCCTCTCCAAGCCCGGCTTCGTCAAATGCGCCCTTCAATTGCGCCACGACACCGGCAGGCCAGATCGGGGCATTCGCAGCCTGTCGGGCGGTCGCGGGGATCAGCGCGGCAAGTGGCGACGGAGCCGTGCCGGGGAAACGCGAAACGAGTTCATCGGCGGCCTGCTTCACAGCGTCCCACGTCGGAGCCTGCACGAGGTAGATGGCGTCGGTCGCGCTTGGGTCTTGTTTTACGAGCATCATCTGCCCGCGGAATGCGACGCTCGTATCGGGCTGGAAGCGGTTCAAGTCCGGCGCATAAAATGACATCGGGTCGCGCACCACATGCCAGCCCGCGAAGCCTCCGACGATGAGCGCGACCACAAGCAGCGGCGTCCCCCATTTCTCCATCACCATGGCGACTCGGTCGCTTGCGTGCTGGATGAATGGAAGGGTCTTCGGTGGCTTCGACATCCACGCAGCGGGGAGCAGCCACGTGGCGAACCACGCAGATGCGAGCAGCCCGCAGGCGACGAGAAATGCGAGCTGACGGAGCCCGGGCACCGATGCAAATGCGAGCACTAAAAACGCCGCCGCCGTCGTAGCCGCGCTAAACCAGATTCCGCGCCTCAGCCGTTTCCACACCGCAACGTCATCGCGAAAGCCCGACGCGAAGTGGTGATAAACGAGGATGCTGTAGTCCATGCTGATGCCCAGAAGGATGCAGCCAAATCCCATGCTGATGACATTGAGCGAACCAACGCCCAGTCGTGCGCCAATCAGCGCCACGCCGAGTGCGAGGAACTGGCCGAGGAGAATCCAGTGCAGCGGCTTGAGCGCACGATAGAAAGCCCAGAACGCGGCGCTCACGAGCGTCATCGCGACGCCTATCATGAGAGTCATATCGCGGCGCATTTGCTGCGATATTTCGGAAGTGAACGCGGGCCGTCCGGTCAGCAGCAGACGCTTTTCGCCCGGCAGCGTTGTTTCCACGGCGCGCTGAACCGCAGAGCAGAAATCAACGCAATCCTGAAACTCAATAAGCGGTTTCGCGGCGGTGATCGTGAGTGAAACTGGTGCCTGTTCTTTCCATTGCGACGCGCCCTCATTTCCCTCGAATGAAAGCGCCTTCAGCAGTCCGAGCGGGTCAAACTGATGCAGCGCGAGTTCCTCGGCGTCGAGAGCTCCGGCGAGAATATCGGGCAACTCGGCGAGCTTCTTCCGAACGGGCTCCGGCTGAAGTGCGGCGGTCACTTTCCGGAATTGCTCGGGCGGCAAATTCCACACCATCCACGCTGCGAGTGTCGGAGCCTGCGAGAGCCATTCCTCACCCGGAGCGCTCACACTTTCCGCGCCGGGAATCGCCGCGAGGACGGGACGGAGCTTTCGCAGCGCCTCTTCGCGCTCGGCGAGCGGCATTGTTTCATCGGCAACAACGATGACTTCTCGGTCGCTGGCAAACTGCCGGGAAAACCCATCCAGTCCGCGCACGCTCGGCAGGTCTTGCGGCAGGAGCGCGAGCAGTTCCGTTTCCAGCCGGATCGTCTTTGCAGCCCAAGCGGCGGCAACGAGCAGGATGCAAATAACGGCAATACGCGGCCACCATTTCGGCGACGATGGTTCAGACATGCGTTCGTCATCGCCGCCGCGAGGAATCACGGCAAGCGTTCAGTCGCTTCGCCCGGCGGCTTTCGGCATTAGATGGTGGGAAGTGGACCGCGCCCGCGGAAGTCGCGAATGGCGTGCAGACTGCAGCCGCCGACGGCAAGGTGGTGCGCTACCCGACTTGCAATCCCGTGCTGTTCCAGCCCGCCACTGGGCCGTTGATGCTCTTTTTCAAAGCCGGCCCGTCGCCGAGTTGGTGGTGCGGAACGCTCACGACTTCCGCAGATGACGGACGCTTTTACTGGATGAAGAACCCGCGCTGAATCCGGGAACCGCCGGTTTAGTTCTCGGCGAGCTTGTGGATGGTTCCGTGAATCGAACGGTCAAACTCTGAACCGTCGGGCGATCGGAGCTTGGCCTTGAGTTCGTAGCAATGCGTCGGGGCCAGCTTTGGGATCGCGAGCGTCACGCTGCGACCGTCTGCGCTCAAGGATGCGGCGGTGATGTCCAGCGGATGTTCGTCATAGTGTTTCGAGCCGTAGTTTTTCGTCCGCTGGAGCGACCATACTTTGATCGCAAAAGCGTCGGGTTTCACGCTGTTCAAGTACAGCGGTTCGCTGAATGTGACGGTGAGTGCGCCCGTCGCTGCGTGGATGGCCAGAGGAACATGTGCGGCCTTTTCCGTGCGGCGAATCCGGTGAAAGCCGCCCGGTGCGACAGCATTGCCGGCCCACGCAAACATTCCGCTCGTGTAGAGCGCGCCGTCAGTGCTGAAGCGTCCGCGCACGATGCCGGTTGCGAAGGCGGGCATCGGCAGTTCGCATACCGCACCCTGCCACTGGCCGCCGACTTGTTCATTCGGGACAATAAACGCGCGGCCGGTGCCGTAGCTGAGATTGAGCAGCGCGCCACCGAGAGTGCCCCACGCCCCTTTGGGAACATTCACTAGTTCGGCAGGGCTGCGGTCCTTGTCGTTGGTGATCCAAACCATCGGCTTCTCCATTGCGGAGTCCGCAGTGTCGGTGACACTCGTGTAGCCAAACATGTTCCCGTAGAAGCCGCCGACTTTTACGCGGTTGATTCGATTCTTCGGGGTCCAGAATCCCTCCTGGTCCGTGACGAAAAATGTGCCGTCATCATTCAGACACACGCCATTCGCAGCACGAAATCCTGTCGCTAGAATGTCCGTGTGCGAGCCGTCCGCGCTGATGCGTAGAAGTGTGCCGTGATGTGGAACAACGGAATCGAGAGCGTGGCGACCAGACTTCGCGTAGTAGAAATTGCCCGCCGCATCGATTTGGAGTCCCATCGCAAATTCGTGGAAATGCTCGGTCACTTGATGGTCGTCGTTGAAGCACTCGACGAAGTCTATTTCGCCATCGCCGTTCAGGTCGCGGAGGCGGGCAAGTTGATCGCGGCACGTGACGAAAAGATCGTCTCTGCGGAACTTCACGCCGAGTGGTTGGAAGAGGCCGGTTGCGATTCGCTTCCATTGGAGCGCAGCGGGCGCAGCAGCCATGATTCCGTCCACTCGCCAGACATCGCCATTCCACATCGCCACGACAGCGCCCTTGCCGTCGGGAGTGAAATCAAACCCGCCCGGTCGCATCCAGCTTTCCCACGGGTTCTGGATGGGCAACGGAAATGTGTCCGCGACGAATGCGCCGTCTTTCCCTACCTCGGATGTCGTCGTAACTTCTTGTGTCCACTGCCGTGGTCCTCCGAGTGTGAGTGGTGCGAGATCGAGCGGTGTGGTGACTGTCTTCGCCAGCGCGTCCAGCGACGCAGCATCGGTGCGCGAAATGAAGAGCCTCGTCTTTGCCCCGCCGGGCAGGGATGCGACCCAAAAGCCGCTATCCTTTTTCACCGTGCCGTTGCCAACGAGCGCGACACTCACCGTGTCCGGCGCGACTCTCAATTGAAGCGTTTTCGTGTATGCGCCGACGTTCAGCGTCCGCGTGAAGACGGGCGTCGTGCCGTAGTCGAGCCAACCGGGCGACTCCAGCACGCGCGCCCCGCCGATGCTTGCCGCGATGACCGCCGTGCCGCCGTGCAAATACAGACCCTCAAAACGCGCCCACTCGCGCGGCAGAGGGCCGTAGCGCAGTCCATCTTTCCCGAGCAGTCGCACGTCTTCCCATTTCCCGTCGGGTGATGCCCAGCCCGGGCCGACTGGATTCTCAAAATGCCGGTCGCCTGCGAGGCTCGTATGCGTGCCGTGACTTCCATCGAACGCGATGCCTTTCCAGTCCACGAAATCTCCGGTCGTGGCCGCTGCCATGCGCATTGTGTCATGGTCATAGACCATCCATGCGCGGCCTTTGCTCACGCCGCCGGGGCCGTCGTCGAGCCGGATCGCGATTCCCTTTTGGGCGATGTTGCCTGGTGCGATCTGGTAGGTCCAAAACAGAGCCGGTCCGAAATCCATCTTCTTGTATTGCGGAAGCGAGCGATCCTCCAGCTCGGCCTCGGCGCGCGTCAGGCCTTTCGGAAGAGACGCCAGAACTGCGGGTGTGATGGGAACAAATTGCGACGGATTGTGGGGACGGAGGAACGTCTCGCGGATGTATTGGATCACCGCATATTTTTGCGCCGTTGTGTACTGCGGTTGCGGCACCATCTGCCCGAAGCCCTTCGTGAGCGTGGTGAACATCGACAGCGGGTCCGCTCCGTTTTTGAACGGTTCCTCTGAGAACTTCAGCGCTGTCGGTAAAGAGCCCGGCTGTTCTTTCGTGCCATGGCACACGACGCACAGAGTGCTGTAAATCTGCCGGCCTTCCTCCAACGATTTCGCATCCCATTTTGCCACGAGCTCGGAATGATCGGTGCGCTCCAGCGGCTGCAACCAGGCCTCGCGAACCGTGACTCCTTTCGCCGGTTCGACTACCGGACGCGCCCCGCCACCCGCGGGAGCGTGTGTGAAATCCGGCGTATTCGCTCCGCCGCCGTCGCCCTTGAATAGCAGCGAAATCTCGGCATCCGGCAGCGCTCTCGACCATGCGCGGACGCTCGCGATTTTGCCGTTGGTGAAATCTCCTCCGAAATCAGTCGCAGCGCGTCCGACCTTGAAGACGTGCCCTGCGCCATCCGGCTTCGCGAACTTTGCGTTGTCGGCCACGATCTTCCCATCGAGCCATAGCTTCGAGGCTCCATCCCGCATCGTCACCACTGCCGTGTGTGGTTTGCCGTCGGCCACTTTACCGCCGCCCGCCATTTCGCCCAGCCAGCCGATATCGTAAACCAAGCGTCCGTCGCGAATGTAGAGCGCTTTGGAGTTCGGGGCCCACTTGCCCGTCGGATCGCATTTCGAGAACAATGTGCCGCTGCCGCGTGCATCGAATTTCACGACCGCTGTGAAGTCCGCGCCGAGGTCGAGCTTTGCGGCGGGGAAATCCTGCGCGCCGCTTCCGGAAGCACCTTCGAGTTCCTCGGGCCCGCGCACCAGCTTACCTCCAGACCACACGCGCAGCACCGCCGCGCCGCTTGCCGGATGCTCCACGGCCACATCGTGGTCGATTCCCGAGGGAAGTGGGATAGTGAGCTGTGGGCCTAGACGAACTGACCCGGTCGAGGGCGCGGAGAACTCCACATGCAGGCGGTAGTTCTGCGGTATCTCGCCGGAGTCGAGTGGCACAGCGTCGCGGGGCGCGGCGGCTATTGCGGTCGCTGCGGCGATGGTGAATACGGCGAGTCCGAAGAAAGATGAGCGCATGATGGATTTGCCGTGCTCGAATACGGGGAGATCGATCTATTTTACAATGACGACGGGTTCTCCGAGCACGTCCATCTTCGGCGTGATGCCGAGGCCGGGGGCGGTGCTGGCGGACATGAAGCCGTTCACTCGCTGCGGGGCGCCCTCGGCGGTGGAGACGGTGACGTAGCTGTTGAAATCCGTGCTCGTGAAGCGGAATTCCTCCGGCGTGCTGTGGGCGAGGTGCGCGATGGCGGCGGTGGTGATGTCGCCGCCCCAAGAGTCTTCGAGGGTCATGGCGATGCCCATGCTGGCGCAGAGGTCGCGGACTTGGCGGGTTTTTGTGAGGCCGCCGAGTTTGCTGATTTTCAAATTGACCACATCCATCGCGAGGTCGGCTTTGGCGCGCAGGAGCATGTCGAGGCCGTCCACATTTTCATCGAGCACAAAGGGGTGCGTCGTCTGTCGGCGGACGGCGAGGCATTCCTCGTAGGTGAGGCACGGTTGCTCGATATACACGTCCACATCGCGCACCGCTTTGGCGATGCGCACGGCTTCGTGCTGCACCCAGCCGGTATTTGCGTCGGCCACGAGGCGGTCGCCGCTTTGGAGTTTTTCCGCGACAGCGAAAATGCGCGCGATGTCCGTATCCGGATCGCCGCCGACCTTGAGCTGAAAGCGCGAGTAACCCTCGGCGCGGTAGCCTGCGACCTTCGCGGCCATTTCCTCCGGCGACTCCTGCGAGATGGCGCGGTAGAGCCGCACTTTCTCGCCGAAGCGCCCGCCAAGCAGCTCGCACACAGGCATCCCTGCGAATTGCCCGAGGATGTCCCAGCACGCGATGTCGATGCCGCTCTTTACATAAGGGTGCCCTTTGAGCGCGGCGTCCATGCGGTGATTGAGCTTCGTGAGTTGGCGCGGGTCCTGGCCGATGAGGTGCGGCCCCAGCTCGCGCAACCCCGCGCGCACGCCGTCGGCATACGCGGGTAGATAAAACGGCCCGAGCGGGCAAACCTCGCCGTGCCCCACGATGCCCGCATCCGTCTCGACGCGGATGATTGTGCTGTCAAACACGGTCACCGATTTTCCACCCGACCACTTGTAGGTGGTCTCCACGAGCGGAAGTTCGACACGGTACGCGAGAATGCTGGTTATTTTCATTGCGCCGACCATGAACGGGAACGGCAGGATTCAGCCAGAAAAATGCACCGGTAGTCAGCGGGTATTCTCCGGTACGAACGCCCCTTTGTGCAGCGTCAGTTCCGGCTTTCCTTCACCGGCGATGACTTCCACTACGTCGAAGCGGACGATCACATCTCGCTTCTCCATCAGCCGGAGCCACGAGCGAGCGCCGCGGGCGATGAGCTCGCGCTTCTCGGTGTTCACTGCATCGGCGGGGCGGCCAAACTCGTCTGACGAACGCGTCTTCACTTCCACGAATGCGAGCGCCTTTCCGTCGCGGCACACGAGGTCCACTTCGCCGCCGCCTTTTGGGCGATAGTTCCGGTACAGGATCTTGAAGCCCGACTCGCGCAGGAACTTCGCGGCCAGCTTTTCGCCCCGAAGGCCCAGCCGGTGGCGCGGGTCGCTAGAGGCCGAGTTCGGCCTGGCGGACCGGGAGAAAAGAGCGGCGATGAATCGGACAAGGCCCATGTTTTTTCAGCGCCGCGAGATGCGCGGCAGTTCCGTAGCCTTTGTGCTTTGCGAATTCATAGACGGGATATTGCTTGTCGAGCGCCAGCATCAGCCGGTCGCGCGTTACCTTGGCGATCACACTCGCCGCGGCAATGCTGAAACTCAGTCCATCGCCCCCCACGAGCGCCGTTTGCTCCACCGGAAACGGGCGCACCGGCAGTCCGTCGATGAGCACATGCGCCGGCTGCGTCGCCAGTCCCATCACGGCCCGGCGCATTCCCTCGTGGGTCGCGCGGAGGATGTTAATGCGGTCGATTTCCTCCGCCTCCACGATGGAAAGACTCCACACGATCGCGCTGTCCGCCGTGAGTTCCTCGAAAAGCGCATCGCGCTTCCTATGCGTGAGCTTTTTCGAGTCATTCAGCACCGCGTGCGAGAAGCCATCCGGCAAAATCACCGCCGCCGCCACCACCGGCCCCGCGAGAGGACCGCGCCCCGCTTCATCCACGCCTGCGACAAAACGCAAACCTCGCGCACGAAGATCATCTTCGTGCGCGAGGCTGCAAATTTGTGACACAGGCCTCTTCAAGAGAGGCAAAAGCGCGGAGATTAGGCCGCAGCAGGTGCTGCGACTTCCTTTGCGACTTTCTCCTTCACCGCCATCGCGGCCTTGCCGGTGCGGTTGCGGAGATAGTTGAGCTTGGAACGACGGACATCGCCGCTCTGCTCTACCACGATCTTCGAGATACGCGGCGAATGAAGCGGGAACACGCGCTCGACACCTTCACCGTAGCTGATACGGCGGACGGTGAATGCTGCGTTGATATCAGTTCCACGACGGGCGATGACGACTCCGGTGTACTTCTGGATACGCTCCTTGGCACCTTCCTTCACGATGGTGTGGACGCAGACAGTATCGCCGATCCCGAAGATGTTTCGGTCCGACTGGAGTTGTTCTTTATTAATTTTTGCGATGATGTTCGACATAAGCCAAGAGTGGTAAAAGGGGGCGCGGTCTATAGCGTTTCCCGAACGCCGCGCAACTGAAAACGTGAGAAAATTCACCGGAACGCTCCATTCGGCCCGGAAATTTGCCCCTTTCAAAGCGCGCGCGGTTTCGCCGGGAGCCCGGCTTTTCGGTCGCAATGGGACCAAAAAGCCCGCTCACGATGGGGGATGGCTCGCCCGTTTGAATGAATGCGCGGTGTTGCCGCAAAGGAAACAAGGTGAGGCGATGAAATGGAAAATGTTCGGTTACCCATCGTGTGTTTATTACTTTTTTTGTCGCCTGAGCCCGTTTCCTCTGATGTGCCCGTCGTGAAGCGCACGCCAAAAATCAACTTGGCAAATCAGCGAGGGGGGCCATTCTCCGAACTGATCCGATGAGCACAACCATTCCATTGCCACCAAAGTTCGCGCGGAGATTTTCTCCTCGGACCGGACCGGCGTGGAAAGTCGCCTGCTCTGCCCCTCGCTCCCGGTACTGTTCCCAGCATTTGCCGGCAACGAGACAGCGGGCCCGAAAGCTAATCTCTAACAGCCAGACTCAAATTCACGTCAACTAAAACTCCCAAATGCTTACCATTCGCAAAGAACAGAATGCGGCTTTCCAAGATATCAGCCTTCGTGATTTCGAAAACCGAATGATCGTGCACATCCGAAAATTTTTCCCCGAACACTTTGCCGCCCTCCAAGTGGAGAAGACCCGGCAACTGATCCAGTTCGGTACCGAGCGCGCTGCTGCGCACGGTATCGTCAACGAATGCGACGTCTGCAAATTTACCGATCTCATGATCGCCTTTGGCCCCGGCTTTGAGCAGGATTCCAACTGCCCGTGGGTCACGAAAATCCTGTGTGACACCACCATCGAAACGCCAACCAAGCGTGTAAATATGCTCCACGAGCAAGGCATCGCCCTGCTCGAAGCCCGGGCCGCACGCGAAAACTGAACCCACCCATGTTTTTCATTCCAATGGTCATTCTGGCAATTGCCGCCGTAGTGGCCGCTGTGGTCGTCGGAGTGAAAGCACTCTCCACAGCCCTGAAGGAATCCGGCAAAGACGCGGACAAAAATTTCCCTGCCAAGCCCGTTTGCAAGACAAAGGAGCCATGCCCCCTTCAGGCAAAAAAAGTTTTAACCATCGCTTGGGCCGAAGCTGACGCTTGGTGCAGTGAAACGGCCCACCTGTATGGCACTACTGAGAATTACACTGACGGCGAAAAGCTCGCGTTAAAGGTGAAGGATGCCGACGATGGAAGCGGCGTCGCAAATTTCGACGAAAGTGTTTCCGGCAACGCCTTCAATCACCCTTGGGAAATCAAAGACTATTTGCCCCGAAAAAACGGCGCGCACTACGTTGAGCAAACCCGTTTAGACGGCTCAACCTCGGGCAAAACAACCCCGAAACCTCTGCTCGTCCATTTCATTCCCACTTTGCCAAAAACCCATTACTCGGCGGGCCACTCCCATTTTGATTTGGATGTAGAGGATTACGTCATTCACATCACGAGCGAGATCAAGTATGTAAAAGGCTGGTCGGCGGAGGTGGTTAAACTCGATGCGAATGTGCCGGCCGCCACTGGCGGTCTTTTGGATGGAAAACTCACCTGGAACGGCTACCGGTGGATGAAGAGAGTGGCGGGAAAGCGGAAGTATTGGGACGGCACTGCGTGGCAGGACATTCCCGCAACGCTGAACTTGGACGATCCGCTGAATGACAGTCTTTATTTTGGCGTCGGGTTTTACCTGTCCGGCACAAATTATACATGCCAGTATGGAGGGGACTGGGTGGAGGCATTCACCGACTGGAATATTGACGCCGCCGACAAGCAAAAGCGAATTAAGGAATGGAAGGAAAACGCGGACACTACCTGGACAGGGAAATTCGACATTAAGCGCAAGGAATGCAAGAGCTCGAACAAGCAGTGCTGCCGCTACAAGACGGAGGCCAAAATCACCTTTACCAAAGAAGGGACATTTTCCGCAGGGTATCTGGTGATTGCTGACGGAAATGTTCGCTCAAATGACTCCCTTTGGTTCCTTGGGGAACCGCGCGTGGCAGTCGCAGCGCACGAATTTGGCCACCACCTTGGCAACCCAGATGAGTATACCGGAGCAGAGGTTGAAACCACACTAAACGATGACGGCGCAGTGAATGGCATTGATGCAGACTCCATCATGGGCCAGAATCTCACGAAGGTAAAAAAACGCCACTACCGAACGATTTGCGCTCACTTGGCGAGCATGGTCGCAACAAAAACCGGGAAATCTTATAATTATGAAGCCGTACCAAAATGAGGATTCGAGTAAGCCGTCCGGAGGAGGTCTAACAATATGAGCGAAGAGGCATTCACCCTCGAATATTCCTCCATTGCCGGCCCGATGCTGGGTGAGGAATTACATGAACGTCAATCCACTCTCACACTCACCAGTGTGGATCAGATCGCGACGAAGGAATACCATGGCTCGCCGGACACCAGCGAGGGTCATCCCATTGGCCGGTTTTCGGTCAAGTTGGACAATGATTACTTCGCTCGCTTTCTCGGACAACTGACGTTGGTTCAGCCATTTGAACTCCCTCCCGCAACCGAAGGCGTGCCAGGAGTCTCCGTGCTCAGTGTTGTCCTCCGTCAAGGTGCGTCACGAAAGGTAAAATCATTTACTAGCCGGGAAGCCGATCAGATCACCAAGATGCGCCCGCTATTGGTTGAGTTTTCCAAGGTATCGGGCCTTCTGGATCGCCACCCTAGCGAAGCGGTGCAGATTGCGGTGAAGCACGCAGCCGGTGAAGGCAACGGAAGATTCCTATTAACGATCACTAATATTGGCACCAAGCCCGTATGCTTTTCCAACCCCTACCTCCTTGCAGAAAGTAATCCGGTGCATTGGGCAGGAGTCCAAATCGCCGAACTCCCGATCGAGCGCCCCGGCGTCACCTCCCCACCTCTACAGTGGCACCGTCTCGGACTTGCTCAGTCGGAGGATAAACCCACTGGCGAAAAAGTAGTAGTGCTTCAGCCCAACGCAAGTTTCGAGGCTGTGACCAAAAGTTGGTTTCCCAGTAAGCAAAATGCCTCCTATCTCGTACAAAGCGCATATTGTGATTACACCGGCAGCAAAGAAGTGGAAAAGAAGTATCGAATCCGCGGTTGTGGAATGTCGAAAACGATGGAAGTTAAATCGAAGTAGAGGCCGATTGTACGGTGCCGGGCGCGCGGAACAAGTTTGAGGTTCACGCAGCAAATGAACATGCATCGGTGCCTACTGCTTCTCCAAAGACCGGTCACCATAGTCCGCGCAAAACTTGCATCTTGATTACTTATGCCTGCCCCAACTCGGATCTCAAATCTTGGGAGCCTGTATTTAACGCCAGTTTTGCAATCACTGCCCGGTATTTCCAACTCGATCAGGCAGGCCATCACCGTTGATGAGGTTGTTGATTTCACGCGGTGCTCAGGAACTGGGGGCAGGCGATGAGAAAGAAATAACCACTCGATCAATGCTCGAAGTTTTTCCAGTCTATCGCCTCACGCCGCTGTCCATCTTCCCGAGGTTTTTCATCCGGGAGGGCAGGACGCTGCGGCCTTAGCGCCCGCTGCCAAACAGTCCCTTGTAGAAAAAGTCGTAGTCCTCCTGCGTGATGGAGGGGCGGAGCCAGTCATCGCGGAAAACTTCGCGGGTGGCGCGTTGCTCGTCGGTTTCGATGGTCATGTCGCTCGCCTTGCGGGGCGGGGTGACGCAGCCGGTGAGGGGGAGTAGTGCGAGGCAAAGGGCGGTGCGGATGGCGTGGCGGTGGATCATGTGGCGGGGGTTGTCGCACAGTTCGGCGGGTTCGTCATGGAGTTTGGTTGGCGATTTTTGATGGAAATCTTGCGTGGGGAATTCGTCCCGATAGAGTGCGCGGACATTTGATGAATACCACTCGTCGTTTTTTTATCGCTGGAGTCTTCGGACTGTTTTTGGCCCTGTTTGCACCCGCTAGCTCGGAGGCTCAAATATTCGGAGGCGGGGCGCGGCAGGCGTCGGCTTTCGATGCTTCGGCGTGGGTCGTCTCGGATGCGGCTTCGGGCGTGGTGCTGGACTCGGCAAACGCGACGCGGAAGATGCAGGTGGGGAGCATCACGAAAATCGCGACGGCGATGGTGCTGCTCGATTGGGTGACGGCGAAGGGTGAGGATATCGGGCAGCTCGCGACGGTGCCGGGGACGATCTCGGTGCTGAACAGCCCGAACAGTATCGGCCTGCAATTGGGCGACCGCATTTCGCTGCGCGAGGCGCTTTATGCGGCGATGATGCAGAGTGATAATCAGGCGGCGGAGACGATCGCGGTGCATGTGGGGCGAAAGCTGGGCGGCGGTGATAACGATCGGGCAGCGGCGGATTTTTTCGTGTCGCAGATGAATGCGCTGGCTCGCAAACTCGGAATGCGGAACACGCGGTTTCTGAATGCGCACGGGCTGGATGATTTGGAGGACAAGCTGCCGTATTCGACGGCGGGGGACATCGCGCTGCTGGCGAATTACGCGGTGGGGCACAGCGGCTTCACTTTCTACACTTCGCAAAAGGACCGCAAAATTTCGTGGGTCACGACGACGGGGGAATCGAGCGGGGCGCAGTTGCGTTCCACGAATGAGTTGCTGGGTGGAATCATCGACGGGATGAAGACGGGCACGACTCGCAGGGCGGGACAATGCGTGGTGATTTCTGCTGCGAAGCGCCCGGACAACAAGTTGGTGGGGGAGCAGCAAATCATCACGCCGCGTCGGCTCACGGTGGTGGTGCTGGATTCGGCGACACGATTTGATACTGCGCGCAGCCTGCTGGAACACGGCTGGGTGCTTTTGGATGATTGGGCCGCTGCTGGCCGCCCGCTGAAAGGATGGAGACCAAGACGATGAGTAGAACGATCGGTGTGCTAACGAGCGGGGGAGACTGCCCCGGACTGAACGCGGTGCTGCGCGGCGTGGTGTGCGCGGCAAAACATCCGGAACGGAATTGGAAGGTGATTGGATTTAAGGACGGGTATGAGGGATTGCTGGGGGAGGACATGTTTATGGAGCTGACGCTTCAAAACACGGAGAGCATCATGGCCTACGGCGGAACGATCCTCGGGACGACGAACCGCGGGCATTTTGTCAGCAAGGTCGGCGGTGGAAACAAGAGCCGCATTTCGGACGAAGTGATCGCGAAGACGAAGAGGATCCTCGCTCGGCTGGAGATCGACGCGCTCATCACCATCGGGGGCGACGGCTCGCTCGCGACTTCGCAGCAGCTTTTTGAGAACGGCATCCCGTGCATCGGCGTGCCGAAGACGATCGACAATGATCTCGAAGCCACGGCGATGACGTT
Source organism: Verrucomicrobiaceae bacterium (assembly GCA_043719365.1). Lineage (GTDB taxonomy): Bacteria > Verrucomicrobiota > Verrucomicrobiia > Chthoniobacterales > Chthoniobacteraceae > SXWH01. The sequence continues at coordinate 28,680 of JAYSTZ010000144.1, forward strand.
CGGTTTCGATAGCGCGGTGGCGTGCGTGACGGATGGTCTGGACCGCCTGCATACGACGGCCCGCGCACACAAGCGGGTGATGATTTTTGAAGTGATGGGACGCCACGCGGGATGGATCGCGCTGTACGGCGGATTGGCGGGCGGGGCGGATGCGATCTTGATTCCGGAGATTCCATATTCGATCGACCTGCTGGCGAAGTTTGTCCGCAAACGCACGGAAGAAGGGCACCCAAGCACGCTGATTGTCGTCGCAGAGGGAGCCACGGCGATCGGGCGTCGCGAGCATTACCGTGCCGGCGCAGGCGGTGAATACCGTCTCGGCGGAGTGGGCGACACGGTGGCGCGGGAGCTCGATAAGCTCATCAATCCCCACGGTCTCGTGAAAGAAATCCGCACATGCGTACTCGGTCATCTCCAGCGTGGCGGCGACCCGACGACGCTGGACCGGATTTTGGGGACGCGGTTTGGCGTGAAGGCGGTGGAACTCATTCAGGAAGGAAAGTTCGGCTACATGGTGAGCTACCAGAATTACTCCGTCCTCGACGTGCCCATCGCGACGGCGGTGAGGAAGCTGAAGACGGTGGGTCTGGATAATCAGATGCTCGAAACGTGCCGAGCGATCGGGATTTCGTTCGGCGACAAATAGAGTTTTGGGCGTGGTGATTTGTCGCACGCGGGAATGGCGTTCCGATACGCTTGCGACAAATCACCAATCATACCGTCTTCCAAAATTAAAATGACGGGCGGTGGGTAGGGTGGGCGTCTCGCCCGCCGATTCGGGCGTCCCGCCTGAATCATCGAACGTACCAAGGGCGCGGTATTCGCACAAGCACGCCAGAACACTCCACGGGGCACTGCGCAAGATGCGCAGCGCGGCGGGCGGGA
>JAYSTZ010000145.1:0-11010 GCA_043719365.1 Verrucomicrobiaceae bacterium
ATTTTGCCGAGCTTTTGGCCGGTGGCGAGCGCGGTTTTCACGAACGAACAACGTGATGTGTGGGTGCGGTCCATGTGGGGTCTGTGTGATGTGTTGTTGAAAAGGAGAATTCGCGGTCGGTGTTGTGCTTTGAGAAAAGGCGCGCGCTATTTCGCGATGAGGCCGCGCGCCTTGAGCCACAAATCGAGGCGTCCCGTCCAGTCGCCGGGTGCCTGTGTTTCGTTTGGCCGCAGCCCGAAGCCGTGGCCACCGGTGCTGTAAATATGGAGCTCGGCGGGCACTTTCACCTTTCGGAGCGCGAGGAATGCGAGCGTGCTACCTTCCGCGAGCGAGCCGGGATCGTCATACGCCTGCGCGAGGAAAGTGGGCGGCGTTTGCTCGGTGATTTTGATCTGCGGACGCAACTCGGTGGTCGAGTTGTCGGCGAGGATCTTCCAAGCGTAGCAGAGCATCAGAAAATCGGGGCGCAGGCTCGCTTTGTCCGTGTCGTCCGCGGCGGGATAAAGGCGATCATTCGTCGCGGCGATGAGCGCGACCTGTCCGCCCGCGGAGAATCCGAACAGCCCGATGCGATCGGGCTTCACGCCGAAGTCCCCGGCTTTCGCGCGCAGCGTGCTGATTGCGCGCTGCGTATCCCACGCGGGGAATTCCCATGGATTCGCGAGCTTGTTGGTCGGGCAGCGATGCTGGAGCACGCCGGCCACTACGCCGAGATCGCGGAACCACACGGCGAGGTCGCTGCCTTCGTGCTCGCTCGCGAGAATGCCGAACCCTCCGCCGGGAACGATGATGACTGCGGTGCCGTTCCGTTTCTCCGCCGCCGGGACGTAGAGTTCCAGCCGTGGGTCGGCGACGTTGGTGAGCCGTGCGATGGGCAGTTTGTCCGTGGGCTTCGACGGCGTGAACGACTCTGGGCCGGTGACGGTGAATTCGCCCGGCGGCTTTTCCCACAGCTTGAGGACATGGTCGGGCTTGGGCACTTCGGCGAAAGCGGTTGCGGCGAGGATGGTCAGGAAGGCGACGATTTTCATGCGTCCCGGAGAACTACTTCCGATGCCGTGCCACAAGCAAGCCCAGACCGCGCTACACTTTGGCGTGAGCGTCGATCATTTTGAAAAAGTCCTGAATCCGATAGGGCTTTGCAAGGATCGCAACGGCCCCGTCGCGAAGGAGATTCTCGGAGCGGTCGCTGTTCATTTCGCCGGTTACGACAATGACGGGGATGTGCATCGTTTCGGGGTCCGCTTTGAGCGCGGCGTGAAGCGTCTCGCCCGGCATATCCGGGAGATTCAAATCGAGGAGAATGAGGGCGGGTCGATGCTCGCGGGCAAGCGCCATTGCCAGTCCGCCCCGGACGCATGCGACACATTTGAGATCCTTGCGGGTTTCGATAATTCGTTCGAGAAGGCTGAGATTCGCGAGGTCGTCTTCGACGTAGAGAAGCGTCCTCACTTTCGTCTCGGTATCCTCAGCAGCAGTCTGCGGCGCGGAAATAGAAAGTTCGGAATCTGCGGGCACGTTGACCGATACGAGAGCGGGAAGTTCCACCCAGAAAGTGCTCCCCACTCCGACCGTGCTTGCAACGCCGATCCTGCCTTCCAGCGCCTTCACGAGGCGCTGGCAGAGGGTCAATCCAAGCCCTGTGCCGCCCTCCGTGCCGCCTTCTTTCTGACCGAGTCGCTCAAACGGGACGAAGAGCAACGAGAGACATTCTGCAGGAATCCCGGGGCCGGTATCGGTGAGGCTGATCTTCCAATAGTCCTCGCCGCTCGGTGCGATGGTGATGGTGACAACGCCGTCAGGCCGGTTGTATTTCACGGCGTTGGAAAGGAGGTTCAGGAAGATCTGCTTCAGCCGCTCGCGATCACCGATGACGACCGGGTTCTTTACCTGCGGCTCCGCAAAGCGAACGCTGACCCGCAGGGGCCCGGCGAGCGATTGGGAGTAGGCCGCCAGTTCCTCCAGCAATGGAGCGATCTCGACAGGCTCGTGCTCGATTTTGATACGTCCGGAATCGAGGCGCGCGATGTCCAGGACTTCATTGATGAGTGTGAGGAGATTGCGCCCGGCGCGCGCGATATGGTCGATGCTTTCCGCCTGCCGCTCGTTGTGCTCTTCCATTTCGAGGAGCTGCGAGAAACCGAGAATCGCGTTGAGCGGCGTGCGGAGTTCATGACTCATGCGGGAGAGAAACTCGCTTTTTGCGCGGTTCGCCGCCTCGGCCTCGCCCTGGGCCCGGTGAGCGGTTTCCTCCGCGCGGAGACGCTGGACTGCGGCGGATAGAATATTCGACACATTTTGCAAAAAGCTGATGTCCTCCGGGCCGAACGCGTTCTTTTTCGTAGAGAACGCCCCGAGCACCCCGAACGGAAGTTTCCCGGCATGAATCGGTGTCGTCAACGCCGAGCGGATTGCCGCGACTCGGCACGCTTCCGAGGGAACGAAGCGCATTTCAGTCTCATAGTCCGCCACCATGACGGGAAGTCCGGTCATGATCGTGTAACCGGACTGTGATCGAGTTCCCGCCTGCGTTTCGGCGAGTGCTGGCCCCATGGGCCATCCTGCATGGGCGTTGCAAAGGAAGCCATCGACCTCCGGATGCCACTCGTTCACCGAGGCGCACTCGGCGTGAAGTGCGGAGCGAATGACGTCAACGGCCTCTGTCATTAGTTCCGCAATCGGCACGCCCTCCAGAGCGAGCTGGCCGAGGCGGGCGACGGCTTCCTGCTGGCGCGCGCTCTCTTGCAATTCAGTGTAAGCCAGCTTCAGCTCCTTGGTGCGCTCGGCGACGGACTGCTCGAGCCGCTCCTGTGCAAGTTGCACTCCGCGTTCGTAGATTCGCTCTGCGGTGACGTCGCTCAGAAATCCTACCATCCTTCCGATGCGGCCTTGTCGATCGATGAAGAAGCGGCCCTCCATCTTCACGGTGATTTCCCGTCCGTCCTTGCGATTGAGCCGGAACTCGCCCCGAATTCCTTCGCGCATGGAAATCGCATCTTCGACTGCAGTGTCGAGAATCTCCCAATCGTCGGGGTGGATGATGCCTCGCAACTGCGAGAGTCCGCCTGTCAGTTCTTCCGGTTCGTAGCCAGTCACGCGGTGGAGCGCTCCCGCGTAGCTGATGCCGCCGGTCGTGGAATCCCAGTCAAAAAGAGCCTGGCCGCTCGCGCGGATTGCGGCGTCATACCGGTTGCTCCACTCGATCTGCTCCACTTCCTTTTGCTTCCGTTCGCTGATGTCGCGGCAAATGGTGGAGAAGAACTCCACTTCATTGTCCTTGCCCGTGTGGGCGAGGAGCACTTGCAAAACCGGGATTTCCTTGCCGCTTCTCGTGAGCAGCGCCGTTTCGCCGCTCCAGGAGCCGTTCGCAAACGCGGTCGGCATGGCGTGCTCGGAGACGATCGCATAAGCCCAGGGCGGCAGAATGTCGGAAATCGGAATCCGCTCCGGCGCATCATCGGCGCCCCAGCCCAGTATATCCCGTCCGGCCTTGTTGACGTAAAGCGTGCGCCCGTCTCGGTCGGCCATGAGCACGAGGTCCGTCGTCGATTCCAGGATTTTGATAAAGCGCCCCTGCGCCTCTTCGCTTTGTTGCGGAGAGGTGGTCACAGGTTGGGATGTTGGCTCTATCATAAGCAGGTCAGTCGGGAAGTGGGCGACCCTTGGTCTCGGGAGAGAGCCAGATGAGTGCCATGCCGGCCAGGTAGATCAAAGAAATTGTTGCCCCCGCTGGCGCGTATGCCTTTTCCCCGCCTCCGAGAAACTTCATCAGCGGGGCCATCTGCAACACCCCGATGCCGGCTAAAATACGCCCCGCATTAAACGCGATGCCCTGCCCCGTGGCCCTCGCTCGCGTGGGGAAAAGCTCCGGTAAATACAACGGGAGCCAGCCATAAAATGAAGCCGTGCAGAACCCTACAAGGGCCGTCACTGCGAGGAACGTGCTGTCGAACTTCGTGAGTCCGCGGAAGAGCAACTGACACGCGCCGAGCGAAGTCAGGCAAAGTAGAAAATACGTCACCCGCCGCCCGAGAATACCGCCCACGACCGGGGCCAGCAGCGCCCCGAAAGTCGCGCCGAATGCCGACGCGAGCTGGATCTTCGCTTTCAAAAAATCGTCCTTTTGCCCCGTCGCACGCAGCATCTCGTTTGCCCAGAACGGAAGCCATTGCACGATCCCCCACGTCACCAGCAGCGCGATGCTTGCAAACGCAATTGCGAGGAAAGTCCGCCCCCGCAATTCCTTCGAGAAGACTTCTCGCAATGGCGAAATCTTTGCGGTCTTTGCGCTCGCGGTCCATTTCTCCGATTCCGGAATGAAAAGCCGGATGAGAAACGTGAGCGCAGCCGGGGCCGCACCCACGAGCATGACCCAGCGCCACGATTGGTCGGTGATCGGGAATTTTAACGCGATGAGCGCGATCACGACATATCCGAGGTTCGCAGCGGCTCCGATCGCCCCAGCGAGGAGTGGGCGGCGCTTTTCCGGCCAGCACTCCATCACCAGAGCGACACCGAGCGACCATTCGCCGCCCATTCCCAGCGCTGCAACGGTGCGCAGGCTCGCCAGTTGCCAAGGCTCTGTGGCGAAGTAGCAAAGGCCCGTAAAGCCCGAGTAAATAATGATGCTCCACGTCATCGCTTTCACTCTCCCGACGCGGTCGCCCAGCCAGCCGAAAACCAGCCCGCCCGCCGCCGCTCCGAACAGGAAAAGCGCCGTCACCAAGCCCATCCAATCTTTCAAATAATGATCGAGTTCCGGCGAGTTTTTGAGCAAGCCGGACGCCAGCCCCATCTCGTTCAGTGCCGGTCCGGCCACCAGTGGAAAAATGCCCATTTCCATGCCGTCAAACATCCAGCCGAGAAAGGCTGCAAGCAGAGTGAGTCCAGGGCGTTGGCGGTTTGTCATGAGCGGCAACGTGGCAGACGTACCGCGCGGCGTCTAGCATCGGCGGAAAGATTTCAATTTCACTCGCGCCGCCCAACGCGATAGCGTCGCGACCATGATTACGAAGAGCGCGCAAGGGATCGCTGATGCACTGCTTTCGGAGCGTCCGATCCTGGACAATCCTTATTTCGCGGCGCTTCGTGACGGCACGATGGACCGCGCGACATTCGTCCGGACTCAGCGCCAGTTCTTTTTCGCCGTCCGCTTTTTCTCCCGCCCAATGGCCGCGCTCATGGCGCGAATGCCGGATTCAGCGTCGCGTCGTATTCTGATGCACAACCTCGCGGAGGAGCACGGCTTCGACGATGAGGGCGATGGCGGGCTGCATCCCGCCATGGCACACGACCGGACGTTCCTCGCGTTCCTCGCGACGCTCGGCGTGGACTCCATGCGCAGCGAGACGGAAGGAGCCGCGGTGCGGGCGTTCAATCTCGCGCTGCTCGGAGCCTGCCAGAACGAACCACCGGCGCTCGCGTTCGCGTGCCTCGGGATCATTGAGTACACCTTCGCGGACATCTCGGCGCTCATCGGCAAAGCGGTCGTCGAGCGGGGCTGGATCGCGCAATCCGAACTCGTCCACTACAAGCTCCACGCCGAGATCGACAAGCGCCACGCGGCGGAGTTTTTCGCCGCAATCGAAACTGCGGATGTGCAGATGATGACCGCCGGGCTCGCGCTCGGGCTGCATATTTTCGATCAGCTTTACGCCTCGTTTTTGCAATGAGCCCGCAATTGCCGCCGCAGCTTTCGCAATCGCTTCGCCGGGGCGAACACTGGCGGCACGGCGCACGCGCATCCGTCGTCGTCACGGCTCTTCCGGCTGCGCTCTCTGGGAACATTGGTCAATTTTCGCACACTACCCCCACCAGTTCCGACCCCAGTTCACATTGCCGGGTGGTTCATTTCTGTTTTCTCGCCTGACCCGGTTTCCCGAACTTCGAGATTCGAAATTTCTGCATCGCCATCCGTCATTTCGCGTCCTTTTTCTCCGTCTCATGCTGCACGGAAAATTCAGAATAGGTCGGCGTGAAGTCTTTTTTTGAAGTGCTGATTGCCGCGAGTCCTCCGAAGATTCTCCCTTCCTTCCATGCGGCGGCGGACAGCTCTTTTGGCGCACCGCTCGTCCATGTTTTTCCGTCTTGGCTCATTGAGCCGTGCAGGAAGTTTCCTTTGCGTTCGAGCCGCAGCCATGTGGGCTTCCCAGCGACAGTCGGGAGGTCGCCCGTATTGCCAATCCGCTCTAATTCACCGTCCACTCGGATTTCGAAATTTGTGTACGGTGCGGGCTCGTCACCACTGCTCCGATGCAGGGTCGCCCGTTCAAGTCGCACGTAGTTTTTCGCATCCGCAAAAACAACCAGCCCCGCGCCCGTATATCCCGTCCGTCCGAGCTGCGAGGAATCGTCACCCGGAGCAAACTCGCCGTCGATTTTCACCTGAATCACAAAATCCCCGTTCAGCGGCTGAACGATGCGCGGAGCCGTGGAACTGAGCAGTTCCGTGCTGAGGTCGTGAGGCTTCGGACTGCCGGCAACCTTCACGGTGAGCTTTCCATCCGTTGCCTGAAAAGTGCAGTCGCCGACAAAATCAAGCGCCACACCCCAACCTTCGATGACTTGCTTCGTAGGCAACGCCTTCTCAGTCGGCTCAGCCTCAATCTTCTTCGGCTCATCGGCAAACGAAGCAGTGAAAAGCAACGCGGAAAATATCAGGAAGGATGCGGTCTTCATCTGTTGGGTGATAGCACCCAGCCGATGCTTGGCAAGCACGGAAACTTCGCCAAAACTCCCACTCACGCCAGAAACAGTGTCAGGCGATGAAAAATAAATAAACAGCCGATGACGACCCTGATTTTTCCGATTTTATCGCGTGACCCCGTTTTCGGCGGTGTCACTCGGCTACTCTGCGGCGCTGCGGGGCGCTGTAACTTTGGTCGAGGGCGGCGATGGATGCGCTGGAGTCGCCGTAGATGGAGTCGTCGAGGAACTGGCTGACGAAATGGATGTCGGTGGAGACGGTGCTGTCTTTGCCGCGGAGGCCTGCGCTGTCCACTGCGAGGTCGAGTTGTGCTTCGATGCGGGTAAGGTCGCTGTCGATTTCGGCAATGGATTCTTCGCGATGATCGACGTGGGCTAATCTTTGGTGGAGGATTTTGAGGGTGGCTTCCTTGGAGTCGCGCAGGGCGGCGGTGCTGCGCATTTCGAGTTCTTTCTCGAGTGCTGCGGCCTGTTGCTCGAGGCTGCGGCGCATGGTTTTGTCGCCAAGCGCCTGGAGGTTTTCGCGGGCGACGAGGAGTTTGAGGAAGAACCATTCGAGGCGGGCTAATGAGTCGGCGTTGAGGTTGCACATGAGCTCGCTGACGCCTGCTTCGCGTTGAAGGGCGATGGCGCGGCGGGACTTGAGTTCGAGGGCGATCATGCGGCTTCGGTTTTCGGGGTTGAGGCGGCCGATTAGGGCGAGGCGTTGTTCTCCGGTGGTGCTTTGGTCGGTGAGGTCGCCGCGTGCGTCGATGAGTGCGCGAAAGCGGTTGCTGTTTGCGGCGCTGATGAGCCATGCGCCTTCAATCGCGAGGCCGAGAAGCCAGAAACCGGGGTTGCCAAAGCCGAGGATGGCGAGCCCGAGGGCGGTAAGGGCGTTGAGTGGGACGCGTCCGAAGCCGGGAATGGGTATGGTGAGCCAGAATGCAGCTTTGAGGTATCGGAACACGTGGAGCTAGCGATTGCCCTGGCTCCGCTGCCATGCGGAGAGGAGGTTGTTGATGACGTCGGCCTTCGGCGCTTGCCCGACGGTGGATAGGTCGATCTGTAAACCGAACCGTGAGTATTGAACGAAGGGGCTTTCGGCGGTCTTGATGGGGACGGTGGGATTGGCGGGGCGGAAGCCGTGTTTGACGGATTCTTTTTGGACGGTTTCGGTGAGGAGGAAGTCGAGGAAGACGCCGGCGGCTTTGCGCTGGTCGGCGGTGCTCCAGGGGGCGTCGAGGATGTAGTAGGGGTTGTCGTTCCACATGTTTTGCTTTGGGTAGGAAATGTGGAGCTCGCCCCATCGTCCCTCGGCGTTTTTGAGGTAATCGATGACGACGTTTTCGTAAACGAAGAGCGCGTCGTAGCTCGATGGCCCGCGGAGGACCATGTCGCGCATCATGGTGCCCGTGGAGTTTGACATGCCGGTGGTGCCGGACTCGATGCCGTTCATCCAGGTTTGGAATTCGGGGTTCAGGATGTCTTTCATTTCGAGCCCTTTGTTCTTTTTGTGAAAGTCGAAGCCCATGAGGACGAGTGTCATCAATCCGCTGTTGGATTGGTTCGGGTGGGTGTGGCCGAATTTGAACAGTCCCCACTCGGGTTTCTGCGCGATGCCGTCCCACCCGCCGGGTTCTTTGAGAGCTTTGCCGATGGTCTCGAACGATACGTCTTTATACTTCGCCGTGAATGCCTGCTGACGCTCCGCCCACATGACGAAAACCATCGGCGTCAGCGCGAGCGCTTCTTTGCGGAGGAAGGGCGGCTTATTCTGTTTGATCTGCCACTCCTGGGAGAAGACGTCTTCGTAAAGCTCGCTGGCAGGGCTCCAGACGTTGATCTTCTGGTCGCCCGCGAGGATGGCCTGCGCGCCTTCGAGCGAGCCCTTGGCGATGAGGTTGACCTTGATGCGCTTGCCGTCTGCGGTCTGTGCAAACTGCTCGACGGCCCATTGCAGCCAGCGTTGTTTTTCGGTGCCGTAGGCGACGCCGATTTCGACAGGCGCGGTGTCATTTCCACCAAAAATCGAACGGGTAGAGGATGGCTCGCCGCCGGCCGGCTTTGTGGCAAACATCTTCCACGCGCCGAACCCGCAGGCCGCGACGAACAAAAGAACGAAGAGCTGGCCGAGCCAGGTGAGACGGGTGCCTTGTGATGAATCAGCCATGTTTAGAAAAATGTGGAGATGTCGCGGAACACCTCGCGGATGTTCTGCGGCTTTCCTTCGTAGAATTTCGCCTGTGTAGCATCGGCAATCTTCTTTAGCACGTCTTGCTGCGCACCGGAATCGTAGCCGATGGTAAAAATGCGGATCGTCTGTTTTTCGCCGTCGTAGCGGATGTGCTCCAGGAGCGTCTGAAGCTTCGTCGCGCTGTCCGTATCCGCGCCATCGGTGAGCACGACGATGGCGGAAATCTTGTCCGTGTTCGCGGAACGATTCGCCATCTGCTCGTTGAACGCGGAGTTGATCGCATCGTAAAGAGCCGTGCCGCCGCCGGGGATGAGCGAACCGACAGCCGACATGGATTGCGCGCGGATCTTGCCAAGCGGCGCAGCGGGTGCGGAAGCCATCACCGTGCTATTAAAAGGCAGCAGCCGGAATGTGTCTTCATCGCCCAGCATCTTCACAAATTCCTGCGCCCCAGTCCGCGCGCTGACCATGCGGCCATTGTCATTCATCGAGCCGGAAACATCCATCACGAGCGTGACGTTTGATCGTTTCTTCTGCTGCTGCCAGAGCCGCGTAATGGCGTCCATGGTTTCAACGGACGGTACCTCCAGCGTCGTCTGCGGCTCCTTCGGATTTACCCCGTGCGCGGCATCGAGCGGAGCCGTGAGCACCAGCTCGGCAAGGGCCGGACGAAAGCCTAGAGCCATCGCTTTCTCCTGCTGCTCGCGAGCCAAAAGAAAATCGAGATACTTCCGCGCAGCGTCGCGATGCTCGGGCGTCACCCAATCGCGGTCCACGATTCCCGCCGGATGATCGCTCCAAAACGTGCCTTCCTTCGGATAAACAGCGACAACCGGAAACGACGTTGGCTGGCTCTGCTGATAGCTCTCGATCACCGTGTTTTCGTAAAGCACCGCCGCACTTACGTAGCCCGGACCATTGGCAAACATCTTCTTGCCGAAGAATCCCGTCGAACTCCCGTAGTGCACCACCGAGCGCTCAATACCGCCGAGAAATTTCGCGACTTCCGGCTTTTGCACATCCGCCACGGTCAACGCGGATTTGCGCCCTGTCGCCGCATAAACTTCCGCGAAGAGCGAGATGAGCCCGCTATTGCTAAACTGCGGATGCGTGTGAGCAAACCGGAACTGCCCCCACTGCGGCATACCCTTCGCCGCCCACCCGCGCGGCTCCATCGCCATCGCCAAAATCTCCTCCCAGCCAATCGGCTGCTTGCCCCAGCCGAGCGCCTCCGCCATCGGCTGCCACATGGCGATGACCACCGGCGACAGCACAAGATTCTCCGTGCTCGGCACCAAGTCCTTCCCCGTTTTCGCCCGCCACTGCGCATTGCCCAGCTTGATAAAAGCCGACGACGCCGGGCTGGTGACATGCGCCTTATTGATTCCAGCGATGAGCTCATCGAGACAATCCCCGGAGCCCTTTGCCTGAGTCGTCACGCGGATCGTATTTCCGCTCCCGGTCTTCGCGCCCCGCTTGTTGAAATCCGCAGTCACCTGCTCCACCCACGCCTGCTTCTCCGAGCCATAGGTGAAAAGAATATCGGTCACACCTTTCGCCGGCTGAGGAGCGTCTCCCGCTGCGGCCTCCGGAGCACGCTTGGAACATCCCTGCGCCAGCAGCGTGAAGGCGACCGCGATAAAAAACTGTAAGGAACGGGAAGACATACGCGCAGACGCTGCCCTGAACCGGACTCTCAGTCAGCAAAAAACGCTGTCGCGAAGGTGCGATTTGTCCGCACTACAAATGTCTGGTGCATTTTTTGGAAACGGGCCGACGGCAAATGGCACCGCTACCCTCCGCGCCCGGATGCAGAATCGCTTGCCGCAGCCCTCGGGGTGATCCATGAGGACCCGAATGGGTGTTTCTTTGGATGAGAGCTTCATGGAAAATCCAGCCAGCAGGAGGCTGCCAAACGTGCGTTCATTCGCTGTGCTCAAGATGGAAGCCTGCTTGAGGTTCCCCGAGCACGAGTGCTCTGCAAATGCGGCGTTGCCTTATTTGGGCTCGCGGCATAATCAGCACCCGGACATGCTGCCGCCACATTTCATCTCAACAAGCCAGAGAACCATCGTGCTTTCCGCCTTCAAACAGCACACTAGCCCGTTGGCGCACATCACCTCTCGCTG
>JAYSTZ010000146.1:0-4398 GCA_043719365.1 Verrucomicrobiaceae bacterium
TTGCGTTTAACTTCGTTTGCTTTCGCTGAAATAGTCCTCATTTATTCTCTGAAAAAGAGCGCGGAACCTAGAAGCCCCCACAAGGGGTGTCAAACGTAATTCTGATTATTTTGTGTCGATCGGTCGATGGACAGAGATAATCGCGATTTTCATCCCAAACGCACTTCATTCCGCTATCAAACTAAATCATCGCCATGAAAACCACACTTCTCGCCACACTTTTCGCTGTTCCGCTCTTCGCGGCCGACCCAGCGCCGCCGAGCGGGATGGTGTATATAAAAGGAGGACCTTTCCAGATGGGGAGCATCGACGGCCCGGATGATGAGCAGCCGATTCACGAGGTGTCGGTGAAGGCTTTCTACATGGACCTGACCGAAGTTACGAATGACCAGTTTGCCGAATTTGTGAAAGCGACCAACTACGTGACAGTGGCCGAAAAGCCCCTCTCCGCCAAAGATCTGCCGGGGTTGCTGCCGGAATTTGAGGGCAAGACGCTGGGCCTTTGCCATCGTGCGCCGGAGGGCGAAGTAAACCTGGCCGATTATCGCCAGTGGTGGGTACCGGTGATCGGCGCGAACTGGCGGCATCCCGACGGCGCGGCGACAAACATCGACGGCAAGGGCAAAAACCCCGTCGTTCACGTCTGCTATGACGACGCACTTGCATACTGCAAATGGGCCGGGAAGCGTCTGCCCACCGAGGCCGAATGGGAATTCGCTGCGCGCGGTGGCGTGACCGGAAACCGTTTTATGTGGGGCAATGATTTCAATCCCGGCGGAAAGTGGATGGCGAATACGTGGCAGGGAAAATTTCCAAAGGAGAATACGGGCGAGGACGGCTTTAAAGGCACCGCTCCAGTGGGATCTTTCCCCGCAAATGGCTTCGGCCTTTTCGACATGTCGGGGAATGTCTGGGAGATGTGCGCCGACTGGTATCTGCCAGACTACTACAAAAAGTCCCCAAAGGAGAACCCTCCCGGCCCGACAACAAGCTTCGACCCCGATGAACCCGGCATCCCAAAGCGTGTGATGCGCGGCGGTTCATGGATGTGCGCGGACAGCTACTGCCGCGGCTACCGCCCCAGCGCGCGGATGAAAACCGCCACGGACACGGGCCTCTCGAACACCGGCTTTCGCTGCGTGAAAGACGTCGTCGAAAGCGCGCCGGCGAAATAATCCAGTCGAATCGCCGCTTCGAGAGGCGTGATAAAGGCGTGCGTGCGCGCCCGTCGTGGCTGCCGCAGGGGCTGCGCTGCTATTTTCTATTCTACCTCGCAACTCGGACAATAATCTCAGGGTGAACCCATCGCGGGGGCGAATGCGAACTGCCACCCCATCATTTTGTACTCATCATTTTGAGAATTTCAGCGCTCCATCAAATCAAAATGATGGGAACAGAATGATGGTCTATTTCCCTTGTCCATCATCGCTGTGCAGAATCCCAAGTACACTGTGAGGAGCCCACTGATACGCTGCGCGAATAGGGGCGTAACAAAGTGGAATTAATCACACTCGCGTTCGATGGGGAACCCATCAAATGCTTGCCCATGGCCGACGGAATCGGCTAGACCGCCCGCCATGTTTAGCCACGTCGTCATTTTCTGGACCAATCCTGCAAACCCAAACGCAACTGAAGACCTCATCGCGGGGATGGAAAAATACCTGCGCCCGATCTCGGGAGTTCGCCTCTTTCACATCGGGAAGATGGTGACGAGCCCGCGCCCGGTTGTGGAGCAGTCTTATCAGGTAGCGTTAAATCTCACCTTCGATACGAAGGAAGTGCAGGATGCGTATCAGATCCATCCGCTGCACCTCGAATTTGTGGAGAAAGTCTTTAAGCCAAACTGTGCTAAAGCGGTGATCTACGATTTCGAGTAGTCACTTGTTGCCACTGGCGACATGGTGATGAAAGCTGTCACCAACATTTTCCATGCTTCAATACACCATTTTCCTGAAGGGTCAGGCGCAACCTGTGCACGTGCAGGCCGACAGCTTCGAGTTCAACTTCACTCCGCGAAATGCGGACGACATCGAGCCCAAACTGCTCTTCCTTTTACGCGGCGAAGATACCGCAGCCGTGTTCCGTTTGGAGGAAATCCAAGGATTTGTAGCCCCTTCAGACTTGTCCAATGTTTGATCCAGAAACGCTCAGCAAATTCTTCAAAATCGTCGTCGCGGACCTGCTGCTCGCCGGGGACAACGCGCTCGTAATCGCTCTGGCTACGAGAGCGCTCGGGCCGAAAGAACAGTTCTGGGGCCGTCTCATCGGAACGGGCGGCGCTGTCGCACTGCGGGTTCTTTTCATCGCCATCATCGCATGGATGCTTAAAATCCCGTTCGTTCAGCTCGTCGGTGGCGTGCTCCTGCTGTGGATCGCATGGAAACTCGTGCAACCGCAGGAGAATTCCGAAGAGAGCCACGGCAAAGGAAAGCACGCGGCAACGCTGAAACAGGCAGTCTGGATGATCATCGTGGCGGATGTGACGATGAGCCTGGACAATGTGGTGGCCATCGCAAACATCGCAAAGGGCGACATGGTTTTGACGGTATTCGGCCTACTGCTTTCCATCCCGCTCGTCGTGTGGGGAAGCTCGCTGATTGCAAAACTGATGTCGAATCACCGATGGATCGTCTGGTTCGGCGGAGCAATCCTCGGGCACGTCGCCGGTGGCATTATTTTCCACGACCCGCGGCTTCTTGGATGGATCGGCGTTCCTGTCGAACTCGGTGCCAACTCGGAGATGGTCGCAACTGCTCTTTCGGGCCATCCGTTCGCGGAGTGGGCGGCGGCGGTTGTGCCATGGTTGCTCGCTGCGGTTTTGTTTGCGCTGGGTCTCTGGATGGACCGGCGACCAAAGGATGTAAAATGAACAGTGATGACCCAAACAAGCCTCCGCTCCCCACGGCGGAGGAAGTGCTGGATCCCATCTCTGCCGACCTTCGCGGACTACTCGATCGCGCTGCGGGAGGCCCGCTCTCGCTGCACGACATCGAGCAGCACTTGAAGGACCGCGGCTATGCACTGCTCGTGCTTTTTCTCGCCGCCCCCTTCCCCATTCCGAATATCCCGGGCCTCTCGGTGCCATTTGGGATCGCCATCGGACTGATTGGCTGGGCGTTTATGCTCCGAACGCGCCCCAGACTTCCGGACCGCGTGATGAAAACGACTCTGGAATACAGCACGCTGCAAAAGGTCGTTCCGTTCATTGCGAAGCTCATGGAACGGCTGGAACGATGGACAAAGCCGCGGCAGAAGTGGCTCGCGACGGGGCCCACGATGACGAGCATCATCGGCCTTGGCATCCTCTCCGGCGGCTTCTTCCTCGCGCTACCGCTTCCCATCCCGCTCACAAACGGCCCGCCGGCGCTGTCCATTATTTTCCTCGTTGTTGGAATGCTGTGTCGCGATGGAATCATGGTCGTCATCGGATACGTTCTCGGCGTTTTCGCTTGGGTGTATCTCGCCGCGTGGTTCTACTTCGGCGCAAAGCTCTGGCCTATTTTCAACGGCTGGATCGACCACATGAAACACTGGCTTTAATTCACAATGACACACTCTCAGAAATCCATCGGCATCGACTTCGGCGGCACCAGCATCAAAACCGCCGTCGTCCAGCATGGCGCGATTATCGCCAGGGGCGAAACGCTCGACCCTGCCAGGCACGAGAGTTCACTGACGCTCATCGAAGCGCTCTTCGATGTCATCACCACACTCCGCGCCGGGCATACCGAAATCGCCGGTGTCGGCATCGGATTTCCGGGATTTGTGGACAGCAAAATGGGCATCGTCCACACGCTCACGAATGTGAAAGGCTGGCTCGAAGTGCCGATGGTCCGAATGCTCCGCGAGCGCACCGGGCTCAAGGCCGCAATCGAGAACGACGCCAACGCGATGGCCTACGCAGAGTTCCTGCACGGAGCAGCAAAAGGCGCGCAAAACGCCGTCTGCATCACACTCGGCACCGGCGTGGGATGCGGCCTGGTACTCGATGGAAAACTCTTTCGCGGAACCCGCTTCGCTGCTGGCGAAATGGGCCACATGAGCATCGACCTCAACGGGCCTCGCGGCGTCTATGGAACCCCCGGTGATCTAGAAGTGTACGTGGGCAACAAACAAACGGCCGAGCGGGCCGCGCGCCTTTTCGCCGCAGCCGGACGCCCCCGCGAGATGAAGGAATGCACGCCCAAAGACCTCGATGAACTCGCCCGGGCCGGAGACAAAATTGCCATCGGCCTGTGGGAACAGCTCGGCACTGAAATCGGCGCGGCACTGGCCAATTCGATCTGGCTTTTGAACCCCGACGCCGTCGTCATCGGCGGCGGAGTAGCCCGGGCGGGAGAGCTCCTGCTCGAACCGATTCGCCGCACTATTCGCGATCGAGTTTCGCCGCTCTTTTGC
>JAYSTZ010000147.1:0-4392 GCA_043719365.1 Verrucomicrobiaceae bacterium
TTTCAAAAGAGTCGTCTCCTCGGGATTCATGGCAAATTGGTTTAGGTCGATGGGCATGTGTGGAATGACAAATGACAGAATGACGAATGGCGAATGGCGAAAAACGTTCAAATTCAAGCGCGCCTGGTAATTCATTTCAAAAACGGCGACGCAGTCACCGTCGCGTATTCGCCGCGCCGGTATTTCTCCGCTTTGTAGTCGGACTCGGATTTGCGGCCCGTGAGACGCGCAAACGCTGCGCGCAAGCGGTTCCTCAGGCCGAGGCTTTCGGTGACATTGCGGCGGGAAGTGTTTTCGTCGAGCGAGCTGCGCGGCATCCAGCACGTGTGCAGCGCGCGAAACTCGGAATCCTCCCAAGCGACCTCCTTGTACATTTCCCAGCGCGACTTCACTCCGTCCCAGCCGGGATTGAAGACGTTGTTTTTCCCGTGAAGACGATGCTTTGTCGCCGGGTCGAGACGCTCGACTGCGGCGAAATTGTAGAGCTTCGTCATACTCCGACACGGCGGCGCAAACCAGCCGCTCGCGGTCTGCGCGGATTCATCGAGCACGTCGCAATTCAGCACGTTGCCGAAGACGACCCACCATTTGTCCCACTCGCCCGCGTGAAGACGTGCGCGCACTTTCGCGAGTCCGGCGGGATCGTAGATTTCATCGCCGTCCACGCCGAAGACCCACGTCTTCGTATTCGCCAAAGGCACCAGCAGCTCATGCGACTCCCGCGGGTCGCGGATGCGGTGAACCTCAAACTTCGGCGAAATCCGCGTCAGCTCCGCACAAACCTCCGCCGTGCCATCCTGCGATTGATGATCCGCAATCAAAATACGGTCGCAAAACCCAAGAATGTTCATCGCCGCACGCCGGAGGAACTTGTCCTCATTGCGCACAAGCATGATGGCGACAATTTGTGGATGGACGGTATTCACGGAAGTCACGGAAGAGAGGATTGGATTCCGAAGCGAAATCGCCGGTGTTGCGCCCTACCGAATCAACAACCCCGCGCGATCAATTTCTACAAACGCAGATGACTGAAACGCTGCTACAATCGCAGCGAGGCTCGCGGCGAAAAGTGAGGTGAGTTCGTCGTTGGTGATATTACCCGTAGCGACGAGTAGCAACAGCTGCGGCTGTCCGCGGAGGATATGCGAATCCACGAAATCGCTGTCTTTCGTCACCACCACGCGCCCGTCGCGCTCGGCAAGCTCCCGGAGCACTTCGTCGTCGGTGCAGTTCTGCGCCGGGAGGTCGAGCGTGTGGAGCGCATCATGTCCCGCAGCCGTTAGCTGGAGGGCGAGACGGCGCGGGAGCTGGGCATCCACGAGGAATCTCATGCCGCTGCACCGAACCGTCGGGCATCTGTCATGCGCGAGCCATAGGCCAGCGCGGCGAGCAGGTCTTCGCGTTCGAGATCTTCGTAGTCTGCGAGGATTTGCTCATACGTCATCCCGCTGCTCAGTAGCTCCAGCAGCATCGAAACGGGGTAGCGCAGCCCGCGCACACATGGTTTCCCGTGGCAGATTCGAGGGTCGAGAGTGATGCGCTTGAGCAATTCGTTCGTTGGCATATTTGGAGGATACTGAAATCCTTATGAAGTCACAAGGCGCGATTGCCTGCGGCAAAAGCAATCACCGCGCACGGTCCATCCTACGACTGATGATCCGTAATCAAAATGCGGTCGCAAAACCCAAGAATGTTCAGCGCCGCGCGCCGGAGGAACTTGTCCTCATTGCGCACAAGCATGATGGCGACGATTTGGGGCGGGGTGATGTTCACAGAAAGCGAAAGATGTCGGCGACTCGAGACGGGACGATGTCTAAAGCACTCATGAAGTTCGAGTTTGAATTAAGCAGGTTGATACGAACCTCTTAAAATCGGAAAATGATGGCGGCGCGCTGGATAAGCTCGATTACTGTGTAAATGACCACTATGTAACCGATTATCGAGAACGCTCGGCAGTCGGGTCTTCCTTTCCAACATGCTATTCCGAGCAGAATCCCGCCTATTATGGTTAAAATCGCCGACACAGCAAAAATCTCCCGGTGGTAAAGGGTGACGCTCGCAAATTCGGCTCCGAAAAGCGCAAGAATCCATCCTGCGGCCAGAGAGAAACGCGGCCAAACATGACCCATACCTGGCGTGTGATAGATTGCCGCCCACCAACGCGGCGACAGCACCAGCAACGGATTCTTCTTCCGCGCTCGGCGCAGAAAATCTGGCGCCGCTTCAGGATTCGCCGCCGCCGCACTTTGCGCGAGCCCCAGCCAGCGGCGGCCCATTCCGATTCGGCGGGCGATGGCGTTGCGGGCGCGGCGGTCGGGTTGCGCGGTGTTGAGCAGCGGGGTGAAGACGCGGTCCTTTTCCTCGTAGATGCGTGGCATGTGTTTGATGGTCTTGGAGTCGGGCTGACGCTGCTGTCTGGCCAGCGCGGCTTCCACGCGGTGGAATTTGTGACGCTCGCTCATGCGCCACCACAATTCCGTGTCCATCACCACATGCAGGTCTTCGCGCAACGGGCCAACTTCGGCGAGCAGACTCCGACGAAAAAAGACGGCGGGCTGGAGAAGGTCGGTGCGTTTTTCCCACCAGATGAGCATATCCTCGCGCCGCTCAAATCGCGCGCGGCGGATGCGCGATGGCAGGCCGTCGCAGAAATCTTCCTCGCAGTCGCCGAAGATCACATCGACTTCCGGCTTCGCAAATTCACGGCGAACGATGTCGAACGCGCCGGGGAGATACTGGTCGTCGGCATTCAGCCAGCAGATGATTTCGCCGCGGGCCAGCGCGAAGGCCCTGTTGAGCGCATTGGATTGGCCGCTGTCCTGCTCAACACGGGTGATGAGATGCGGATGTCGGCCGAGCACCGAAGCGGTGGAGTCGGTGGAGCAGTTGTCGAAAACGATATGTTCAAAATCCGCCGCGCCTTGCGCGAGCACGCTTTGGATGCAGCCATCGATCCACTCGCCTTGATTCCACGAGGGCGTAACCACGCTGAAAAATGGCGCATTCAAAGGCCGATGAATTCCCTCACTCGAATCTCCATTTCACGCCCGAGTCCGGTCATTCCAGCGAGGCGGCGGGCCCTTGAAACCGCAGCGGCCTGAATTCCTCGCTGCTCCGCCTCATTTGCAATCCACATCGCGGCATCGAACGCGCGTTCCTCGATCGCGCGATTTGCGTTTCGCTCGAAAATCTCGGTCTCGGAGGTTTCGAGAAAAGCCGTGTTCACGGCGCGCGCTGAGCACCATTCCAGAAACGCGAGTTGCACCTCCACAGCCTGACGCCGTCCGCGGTTCTTGTTCGACGACATATTCGTCTCGTGAATTCGCCGTTCGACGATGACATCATGGACAAACCCGAACTCCGCAACAGTCCCGATTCGGCACCAAAGGTCGCGATCCGCCGTAGTGTTAAATCGCGGATTCCATCCACCTACGCGCTCCAGCACGTCGCGTCGAATGATTGCAGCGCCCGGTGTGGCGATTGGTGCTTTCCAAAATGCGACCCGCGCGCCGAGTGGCACTGCACCTTGCATGGCGCAGGAGCCGTGCTCTTTTCCAAACAGCGCGCCCGACGGAGATCCATCGGTGAAATCGATACTCTGTCCGTAAATGCAGCCTAGAGATTCCTCACGCGCACGCGATAGGAGCTTTTGCAAAGCATCCGGCCGCATACGATCATCCGCATCAAGGAACAACAGCCAGTCGGCCGACGTCTGCGCTCCACCGTGGTTTCGCGCCGTGGAGACTCCGGCGTTTGGCTGACGAAGCAGCACCACCGCATCGCCAAAGTTTCCGGCCACAGCCGCTGTTTCGTCCGTGCTGCCATCGTCCACCACAATGACCTGCGAGGCAGGATGGGTCTGCGCCAGCGCGCTCTCAATCGCCTCGGCGAGAAACGCCGCAGTGTTGTAGGCAGGGATGATGATTGTAGCGCTCATATGCTCACCGTCTTCAGTTCCCATTTTCCCGAATGCCGGTTGTGTCGAATCACCTTGGCCGCACGCATAGCAAAGCGATGCCGCCTTTTCCACTGCGCAAATACGCCCTCGCGTTGTCCACCATGCGCCGCGAGTGCCCGTTCTGCTTCGACCATGTAATCAAGGCGGTCACCACCGGTTTTTTGGTCGCCGTGAAACCGAAAGCCGCCCAGCGGCACTTCCACTGCGTAAAGCTCGGCGTGTTTGAAAAACCGAGCCCAAAGCTCGAAGTCGCCCGCCAGCGGAAACCCAGTTCCAATTTGCGCGCCCGCGCTTTCCCAAAGAGACCGTCGCCAAAAGGTACTCTCCTGCTGAATCCAGCCGAGCGAACAGTTTTTTCCCGCAGGAAGATGCTC
Source organism: Verrucomicrobiaceae bacterium (assembly GCA_043719365.1). GTDB lineage: Bacteria > Verrucomicrobiota > Verrucomicrobiia > Chthoniobacterales > Chthoniobacteraceae > SXWH01. The sequence continues at coordinate 4,333 of JAYSTZ010000147.1, forward strand.
GCCCGCAAAATACGCGTCGAGGGAGTAGCCGGGCACATTCAAGACCCGTGCGATACGTCC
>JAYSTZ010000148.1:0-1922 GCA_043719365.1 Verrucomicrobiaceae bacterium
ACATCGCCCAGCGCCGTGTGCGCGCCGCGTTCCGGCAGGCGGTAATACTGGCGCAGGGTTTGCAGCTTGCAGTTCCCGGCGGGCACCGGATCGAGGAGCGGCGAAGCTCCGCGTCACCGGTTCCGGCACTTGGTGTGCTACTTGGAGTCTGTCGCACCATGGTCATCAGCTTCGTTAGAAGCCGGGCATGGCAAAACAAGATTTGCGCGACGTGCTTGCGGAAAACATCCGCGCCTACCGGCAGCAGAACGGCATCTCGCAGGATGAATTCGCAGCACAGTGCGGTGTTCACCGCACCTACGTTGGCTCGGTTGAGCGGTGTGAGCGCAACGTCACGCTCGCGACGCTGGAACTTTTCGCGAAGGCGATGGGATGCTCCGTGCCGGAGCTTCTTTCGCCAAGGAAGGGAAAATGAAGCCTGCGCGTTACGTTGCGGCGATCCGGGCAAGCGGGCTCACCATTTACGATGCCGTCGAGGTTGGCTCGCGGCTGTGGATTCCATCGCCGGAACTCGAAAGCATCCTGGATGCTGCCTTGCGCGGGATGGATTTAACGGGCTTGCCACTGCGCACGCGCTCGAAGCGCGTGAAAGAGCGGGTGTGTGAGGCGTTGGGTTATCCAGTTCCGAAATCCTTTGGCCGCAAGCGTCCGAGATTTCCCGGGCAGCAACTCGATGTTTACGTTCAGAAGTCGAACAATCTCCAAGTGTGGAATGAGCAGCTTGACGCAATCCGCCGTTACGCGCTCGTGCGTGTCAGTGGTGAAAACGTCATCGCGCGAGTAAAAGTTGTTACCGGCGACACGCTGGCGAAATTGGATACGACCGGGACGCTGACTCAGAAGTATCAGGCCCGGTTGGTTGCCGGGGATACCGCCGCCGAATTGATCTCGGCGAGAGACACGGAACGCCTCGCGCCTTGTCTATCAGCCGCCAATCCAACTCGCTTTGACGGCAGCCCGGTTGAGCACGCGACCCCGGAGAGCTTGCTGCCCGTCGCTTCTGTGTTTCAACGCCTGCGCAAACTCGTCGGAAAGCGATTTGCGGACTCCGGCCATGACCAGGAGCGGAATCGCGGTGCGGCACTGCATCGCCTCGTATGCGAAGCGCTCGGCTACCGCTCGTATCAAGATGACGGACGATTTCCCGATGTGCGGCATCAACTGCTGGAAGTGAAACTGCAAACCGCTTCGACGATTGACCTCGGACTGGTGACGCCAGCAAGCGAAGAACCGCTCGATGAGCCGCAAATTCATGGCCGGCAGGTTCGGCATTGTGATGTGCGTTACGCGATTTTCTCCGCGCAGACCGATGGCACCACAGTCACGCTGACTCGCCTCTACCTGACGACTGGATGCGATTTCTTCGCCCGCTTTCCGCAGTTCCAAGGCTGGGTGCTAAACCGCAAGCTGCAAATCCCGCTCCCGCGCGACTTCTTCGACAGGTAGGCCGAAAGCCTCATGCACCATCCGGTCGATGCTGCTTTGGAGCGGGATTCCCTCCTCTGCGCCGTGGAATTCGTACAACGCCTTCGCGCACGCGATGAGTTCCTTCGCGGCGGGAGTTGTCGGATCGGGCAGCGGAAATTTTTCGACATACTGCGTCATGAACCGACGACGGCCTGAGTAGAGCTTGTTGTGGAATTGGTGGTCGTAGAACTCCTCAGCAAATGACGAGTTACCAACGGCGACGGCCAGCCAGAGCAATTCGGTCTGGGCGGGATCGGTCACGGTGAGCCAGTAGCAATCGCCGTTCACGACGGAGCCATCGAGATCGATCCAAAACGTGGGCTTCTCCGAAATGTCGGGGAACACGAGCTTCGGCAGCGGCCAGCGCGCGGGGTTCTGCGGCACCCAAATCTCAAACCACTGCCGCCCGCCATCGATCACGTAGCGACGCGCCTCCAGAATCGCACGGTGCCTTT
>JAYSTZ010000149.1:0-4381 GCA_043719365.1 Verrucomicrobiaceae bacterium
AAAACCCCGCGATACACATTGTTGTATTTGAACTCCTCGATCGCCGATCCAAACGCCTTGTTGATTGTCTGCACGCGATGCTGGAGCAAGTCCTGAAACCGCAGCACCATCGGGAAGCTCAATCCCTGCGCCTTCGCCTCCGCGACGAGATCCATGATGTCGATCGGCGTCGAAGTATCCAGCGTGGGAAAGATCTGCACGTTGCCCGCCTCGTTGATGCCGAAATACCCGGCTCCCCAACGGTCGATGTTGTAAAGTGAAATGGCTGCGGGAATATCCCAAGGCTGCGGTTGCTGCATTAATGTAAATTGAGAGCGCGCGATTAAGGGATTCTCGCCGCGTGTGCAATCGCTGCTTTGAAAAATCTTCCGCCGCTGCGTGCAGATCGTCTTGCAGCCGCAAATCGCCGCGTTCACTCCCGACGCACATCCAGCCCTCGCCGCACTCCGGGCAACTCTCCCCCGCATCCACGAATCCCTCGCCTCATCTCCAAATGCGCGCTCGACACCCGGCGCTCTGTTCGCATTCTCCCACACATGAAAATCGCACCTCTTATCATTCTCGCCACGTCCGTCGCCGCGCTCGCGGATGTTCGTCTTCCCGCTATCATCAGCGACAACATGGTGCTGCTCCAGGACAGTAAATCGAACGTCTGGGGATGGGCGGATGCCGGCGAAAAAGTGACCGTGAAACTCGGGGACACCAGCAACTCCGCGACGGCCGACGAAAAAGGCCGCTGGTCCGTAAAGCTGGAGGGATTGAAGCCCGGTGCGGCTGGCGAAATGACGGTCGCCGGGAAAAATTCCCTCACCGTTAAGAACGTGGCAGTCGGCGAAGTGTGGCTCGCCAGCGGGCAGAGTAATATGGAGTGGGTGGTGAAAAATGCGAAGGATGCCGAGCAGGAGATTGCCGACTGCAAATTCCCCGAACTCCGCGTCTTTACCGTTGTCAAAAAAAGCAGCGCGACTCCGCTGGATGACGTGACTGGAAAGTGGGACGTGGCCACGCCGGAGAATGCTCCGCTGTTTTCCGCCGTCGGCTATTACTTCAGTCGTGAGGTTCACAAAAAGCTCAAGGTGCCGATGGGCCTCATCCACAGCTCGTGGGGCGGCACGCCGGTGGAGACTTGGATTCCGGCGAGCGGGATGAATTCCAATCCGGAGTTCGCCCAGCATTGGAAAAAGAAAGTGGAGTCCTATCCGCAGGCAAAGGCGGCATTCGGTGAACTGATGGCGGCCCACAAAGCGGCCGAGGAAAAAGCGAAGACCGACAACACGCCTGCTCCGAAACCACCTCGCGCCCCCGATGCGCCCACCGACCTCCACGCCGCACCGATGGGGCTATTCAACGGCATGATCGCACCTCTCACGCCATACACCATTCGTGGTGCAGTATGGTATCAAGGCGAGAGTAACGCCGGCCTCACGAACCGTGGAAACATGCCGCTCTACGGCCCACTCTTCGCGACGATGATTCTGTCTTGGAGGTTTGAGTTCGCACGAGCGCAGAACATTCCCCGCGACGAGAGCGAATTCAGTTTCATCTTCGTCCAGCTCGCCAATTTTTACCCGAAACATGAGGAGCCCACGGACAGCTACTGGGCGCAAATCCGCGAGGCCCAGCTCAACACCCTCGAAGTCCCGCGCACCGAAATGGCCGTCGCCATCGACATCGGTGAAGCGAAGGACATCCATCCGAAAAACAAACAGGAAGTCGGCAGACGCCTCGCGCTCGCAGCACTGGCAGGGACGTATTTTGAAGAGACCGAATATAGCGGCCCCATCTACGGAGGAATACAACAGGAAGACGGGAGAATCCGGCTCAACTTCAGCCACGCAGAAGGACTGAAGCCGTCCGCCGGAGAAAAGATCGAGGGCTTTGCGGTGGCGGGTGCGGATAAGAAATTCTACTGGGCCGACGTCGCGCTCGAAGGCGATCACGTCGTCGTCTCCAGCCCCAAGGTGCCAACTCCCGTCGCCGTCCGCTACGGATGGGCCGACAATCCGAGCTGCAACCTCGTGAATTCCGCAAACCTTCCCGCAAGCCCGTTTCGCACGGACAAATGGGAGCAGAATCCGCCGGCTGGCAGCGCAGGGAACTAAGATGCACCCTTCCTTCGCACTCCTCGCCCAAGCCCTCCGCGACCGTCTCGCAGTCATAGCCGACCGCGATTTCTATCAGCGCGATCCTGCTGCGCACCTCGCCGCACTTCAGACCGCGTCGGAACGAATCACAACCCACGCCGCAGAATTGCCACGTCCTCTCGATGGCGACTTCGCGCATTACCTCCAGCGCTCCAGCTACGCAAAGGCGCTGGAGTGGCTGGACTCGCACGGCGTCTAGTGCTCTGTCAGTCGTCGTGTGATCGTAAGCCAGCGTGTTTATCGGCGGTGATTTGTCGCAAGCGGGAAAACCACGCCAAAACGCTTGCGACCAGTCACCACTCGCGAGTCACAAGTCACCGCCGGATTGCTCAAACGGTTACCATCATCTCACGACTGACAGAGCACTAACCCATTTTAAAGCGGACATCCCGAACCGCTTTGCCGAAGCGCGCCTTGAGCTTCTGAAGGATCTCGCGTTTCCACGTCGTCTCCAGCTCGAACTTCATGGAGGACTGGAGCACTCGCACGTAGAGAATCCCCTCGAAAAGACGGCTCGGCTTGGAGTGATTCGCGAGGAATTCACCCACCATTTCCTGCCATGCTCCGATGATTTCCTCCTCCGTCACGCGGCTCGCGAGGCCGAGTTCCTTCATCAGCGCGTTAACGAGCGGGCCCATGGATTTCGCCGTATCCTTCGGAAATGGCGTCTCCGGCAGACCTCGCCACTCGGCGATGACTTGGGCTCTCATACGGTTGTTCACTCAGCAAGAGTGCGCCACTTACGCCGCACTTCCAATCCCAAAAACCACCATGATTGCCGAAGCGAACTTTCCGCAGTAGCATGGGGGAAGATGAATTCACGCCCGAGCCTTTCTGAAGCCGACCGCCAGCGTCTCGATGCGCTGGCTGCTCGCTTCTCGGCGTTGCGGAGAACGAACATCGGGTATCCGTGCAATCAGGACTTTGACTACTCGGAGCTCGCGCCGTTTCTCGCGTGGTCGGCAAACAATATCGGCGATCCGTTTGGTCCCTCGAATTATCGAATCAACACGCTGGAGTTTGAGCGGGATGTGCTCACCGAGTTTGCGCGGCTTGCGCAGGCGGAGGAAGGGCACTGGTGGGGCTATGTGACGAGCGGCGGGACGGAGGGAAACATGTACGGGCTCTATGTCGCGCGGGAGCTTTTTCCCGACGGGATATGCTACTTCAGCGAGGACACGCACTACTCGGTCGCCAAGGTTTTGCGGCTTCAGCACACGCGGAGCATCATGTTGAAATCGCAGCCGAACGGCGAAATCGACTACACGGATTTGCGCGAGACGCTGCGCATTCACCGCGATGCGCCGCCGATTATCTTCGCGAATATCGGCACGACGATGAAAGGGGCCGTGGATAATCTCGCGACGATCCGCGGCATCCTCACGGAGCTGGCGATTCCTGCATCCTACATCCACGCGGATGCGGCGTTAAGCGGGATGATTCTCCCGTATGTGGAGGAACCGCAGCCGTGGAATTTCGCGGCGGGAGCCGATAGCATCAGCATCAGCGGGCATAAACTTCTCGGCTCTCCCCTGCCCTGCGGCATCGTCCTCGCGAAGAAAAGGAACGTAGATCGGATCGCGCGTAGCATTGAATACATCGGCGCGCTCGACACGACGATCGCGGGTTCGCGGAGTGCATTCGGGCCGCTCTTTTTGTGGTATCGGCTGCGCACGCTGGGGAACGCCGGAGTGGCGGAAATCGTTCGACGCAGCCTTGAGTTGGCGGCTTTTGCCGAGCAGCGGTTGAATGCGGCAGGCATCCCGGCATGGCGACACAAGAACTCGGTCACCGTCGTTTTCCCCCGTCCGCCGGCATCGATCATGGACAAATGGATCATCGCACCGAAGGGCGGGATCGGTCATATCATCACCCTTCCTCACGTCACGGAGGACATCATTGAGGAATTCGTCGCCGACGTGGTCCGGGCCCGGCGTCGGGTGGAAGGCGTAGTTGCCGAGTAAGCTGTCAGTCGTTAGATGATTGTGAACGCTTGAGCAATCCGGCGGTGACTTGTGAGTGGTAACTGGTCGCAAGCGTGTTGGCGTGTTTTTCACGCCATGCGCCAAATCACTTATCCGCAGTCACCAATCACAGCCGATAAACACGATCCCGCTCCATCACACTACGACTGACTGGGCGCTAGTGCCTCGCCCGTCGTGCTGTGATGGTTGTTGTGATTGGTGAGAAGTGAGTGGTGATTTGTCGCAAGGCGTGGGTCGTGAGCTTTCGCTTGC
>JAYSTZ010000150.1:0-4381 GCA_043719365.1 Verrucomicrobiaceae bacterium
GTTTCACGAGATCGACAGAACCGCCGAGCGATTGGACCGCTTCGTCGAACGAAATCTGCGGCGTGGTGCCGCTTTCGTCGAGTTGGGTAATGGAAAACAACGAGGCACCGGCCGTCTCGAGATTAACCATCCCGCTTTTTCCTCCGACCGCACAGATCCTGGGCTGCCGGCCGAAACTTCCCAGATTGGCCCGAAGGAATTTCTCGATTGCGCCGTTCGGTTCGTAGGACTCAATGGTGACGCTCGGGAAGCGGTGGATGGCGGCCATCGAAAACAATCCGAGATTCGCTCCGATATCCAGGACCGTCCGAAGGTCGGCTGGAAGCGACGCGATGCCGTAGCAGTCCCGCAGAAAAATCTCGCCGAATTCGTGCTCAAACACCGCCTTTTCGCTTTCAGGGTATTGGAGATCCACATCTTTCCCTGCGATGCGGACATGAAAGGTGCCGGTACCGCCGGGGTCGCTCTGCAAGCCGATTCGAAGTCGATAGCGCTTCATGCGAAACCGGACGCTTTCGCTGATTCTATGGATTAGTCGATTAATGGAGAGGGGCTTGGTCATATAATAGAGGCAGCAAAGAGTAAAATACCGCCGTGGGCAACGTCGGAACCGGGGTTGTTAAAAAGTCCGTCGGTCTGTCCGTTGACGACGGGCCTGCTTCTCCCCGTCCATCTCATAAAATCCGCCGCTTCTCCCCCGAAGAACGTTTTTCTTTACCGTTTGTGCACTTTTTTCTTCACGTCTGCGTTCCCGTGCGCATCTTCCGCCTGCACATGCGCGCAGTCCTTGCTCTTGAAGATGGTCGGTTTTTTCTCGGTGAATCCTTTGGTGCCCCAGGCACAAAGGTCGGCGAGGCTTGTTTTAATACCTCGATGTCGGGTTATCAGGAGGTTCTCACCGATCCTTCCTACCGAGGCCAGATCGTGGCGATGACGGCGCCGCAGATCGGGAACTACGGCGTGAACCTGCCCGACGATGAAAGCAGCGCCGTTCACGTCCGCGGATTTGTCATCGAAGAACTATCGCCCGTTGCCAGCAATTGGCGCGCGACCGGAGACCTCGACAGCTATTTGAAGAAATGGGGCGTTCCCGGCATTCAAGGGATCGACACCCGCGCACTGACCAAGCATTTGCGCTCCCGCGGTGCGATGCAGTCTTGCATCAGCAGCGAACTGACGCCCGAGCAGGCCGTCGAACGCGCCAAGGCCGCGCCACCGATGGCTGGCAGCGATTTCGTGAAGGAAGTCACGCCCGCTGCGGCGTTTGATTGGGACCCGGAGGACAAGGAGTCCGCCGAATGGACCATCGTCAAAGGCGACGGCTCCAATACGGAGATTCGCGAAGGGAACGAAGTCTTCCGCAAGCTCCCGCCTACTCGCTTTGACATCGTCGCTTACGATTTCGGGATGAAGAAAAACATCCTCCGGCGTCTGCGTCAGGAAGGATTCCGCGTCCGGGTGGTGCCTGCCGATTTCCCGGCGGAGGAAGTGCTCGCGCTAAAGCCCGACGGCGTTTTCCTCAGCAACGGCCCCGGCGATCCGGGAGCGCTGACTTCCGTGCATTCCAACATTCGCAAACTGATGGGCCGGACGCCGATTTTCGGAATCTGCCTCGGGCACCAAATGCTCGGGTACGCAGTGGGCGGCAAGACTTTCAAGCTGAAGTTTGGGCACCGCGGCGGCAACCAGCCGGTGCAGGATTTGCGCACGGGGAAAGTGGCCATCACTTCGCAAAACCACGGGTTCGCAGTGGATGCCGAGTCGCTCCCGAATGATGTGGAAGTGACGCATATCAACCTCAACGATCAGACCGTCGAGGGGCTTGCACACAAGTCTCTGCCGATTTTCAGCGTGCAGTATCACCCCGAAGCCGCGCCTGGCCCGAACGACGCGACTTATTTCTTCAAGCAGTTCGCCGATCTCATCGCGAAGACCAAGTAACCACGCTTTCACGAAGTTCCGCCTTTCCTAAGACACACTCACCCGTATATCTCACCAGCCATGCCGAAGCTTCAAATCACACTCCCGGACGGATCCAACCTCGATCAAGAACTCACCGACGACCTGATTTCGGTCGGACGGATCGTGGACAACATGATCCAGATCGAAGATGCCAGCGTCTCCAGCCATCACGCTCAACTCGTCTTCGGCGAGGCGGGTGACTACGTGCTCCAGGATCTCGGCTCCACGAATGGCACTCGCCTGAACGGAAAACAAATCAACGAAGGCGAGCAGCACAAATTGCAGAACGGTGACAAGGTCCGCTTCGGCTCAATCGAAGCCACCTACGGCAGCGAAAACGCCGCAGAGGCCCGCGAAGAGATGCCCGAGGCGGTCGCCACCGCGCAGAAGGCTGCATCGAAAAGCGTCAAGCCATCGAACTTCCAGAACGCCTCGCCTTTTCAAAAGAAGTCGAAGAAGAAAGATCCAATCGCGATGGCGGTTTGGGCCGTCGCTGCGCTGGGCTTCCTCGCGTTGATCGTTGCGACCGTGATGGCGTTGGGAGTTCACGCGCAATAAGTCGTAAACTTTCGCGATTCCGCGTTTCCAAAAACGGCGGGTTCATGTCAGTGATTTAGCGTCATGCCATCCACTGCAACCGCATCCCGACCACCTATGGTCCCGCACCACACAATGGTGCGCGCCATTGGTCGTGGCAGTTATGGCGAGATTTGGCTCGCACGCTCGCTCACGGGCGCGTGGAGGGCGGTCAAAATCGTCGATCGTCGTCGATTTGAAGACGAGCGTTCGTTCGAGCGCGAGTTTGCAGGGATGGCCAGCTTTGAGCCGGTTTCCCGCGAGCACGAGGGCTTTGTGGATATTCTCCATGTGGGCCGCAGCGACGACGACGCGTTTTTTTACTACGTCATGGAACTCGCGGACGATGTCGTCCCGCGTTCGCCGTTCGACCCCGAGGCGTATCAGCCGAAGACGCTGAAAAGCGAACTCGCCCGCGTCGGACGAATGAGCGCCGACCAGGTCATCGCGCTGGGGCTTTCGCTCACCGATGCGCTCGCGGAGTTGCACGGGCACTCGCTCGTCCATCGCGATATCAAGCCCGCGAACATCATCTTTTGCGGCGGCGCGCCGAAAGTCGCTGACATCGGACTCGTCTCCGCGATGGGGCAGGCGTCGTTCGTCGGCACGGAAGGATACGTCCCTCCCGAAGGCCCCGGAAACGAGCAGTCCGACATCTACAGCCTCGGCAAAGTGCTTTACGAAATCGGCATGGGGAAAGACAGGATGCAGTTCCCCGAGATGAACACGGGCCTCGCGGATTTCCCCGACCGCGAACTGCTGCTTCGGCTCAACGATGTGCTCCTCCGTGCCTGCGCCCACTCGCAGACCGAGCGCTACGCCACCGCCCGCGAGATGCACGAAGATTTGCTGCGGGCGCGCGATGGCCGCCCGCTTGCAGGCCGTCCGCGCAATCGCCGCCGTTGGTTTATCGTGGCTGCGCTTATCGCGATTCTCAGCATGGTCGCCTACGCGTTCATGCCGGTGGGAAAAGGAAGCGTGTTCATCGAAGTTGAGCCGCCCGAGGCGATGGTCGTGTTTCTGGAAAAGCCGCTACATTCGCCCATCGACCTGAAAGATATTCCCGCGGGCACGCACAAGATTCACATTGGCTCCAACGAGTACGAAAACGTCGATACCACGGTCACGATCAAAGCCGATGAAGTCGCCCGCCCTCCGAAATTCATCCTGCAACGGGCGCTGCGCCCGCTGGCCATCGAGTCTGAGCCCGCCGGACTCGCGTTTGAATTGAAAGCGGGGGAAGCCCTCATCCAAAGCGGCACCGCACCGGCCACCGTGCCGGCGATTCAGGTCGGCGAATACACGCTCAGCATGAGCCACGAAGGGCGCAATAAGACGCTTGCCGTCCGGCTTGAGAAAGAAGGCACACCTCCCGCGAAGATCGTTTTTGGTTCGAAAAGGTATTTGATCACGAGCGTTCCAAAGGGCGCGGAAATCCTGTGCGACGGACGAGTGATCGGCACGGCAAATTGCGAGGTCGATCTCCCCGAGGGCCCCCACAAACTCGTCGCCCGATACAAGACGTGGCCCGACGATTCACGGGAAATCAATGCCGAGCCGGGAGATCCGGGCGCCATTGCATTCGCGTTCCAGCCGGGCAGCGTGAAACTTGCCAGCAGCCCGAAAGGCGCAGTCATTTACAAAGACGGACTTCGATTCGGAACTGCTCCCGGTCAGATCGACAATCTTGAGCCCGGAGAAATCACGCTCGTTTTCAAACTCGCCTCGTTCAAAGACGTGAGCGTTCCAGTCACCGTCCGCCCCGGCGGAATCGCGATTGCCGAGGGTGAATTCGACAAGCGCCCCGGCCCGCGCAGTGGTGCGCCGTGGACGAATGGACTCG
>JAYSTZ010000016.1:0-12611 GCA_043719365.1 Verrucomicrobiaceae bacterium
GGCGAAACCAAGCCAGTCGTGCCCGGCGCTCAAACAACTCCATCCCGACCGGGCGATTCGACTCCTTCCGGCAACCCGTTTCCCCCGAAAAGCCCCATCCCACCCGTGCCTCCGAAGCCCGCCGAACTTGTGGATAAAGGCGGGCAGCTTAGCTTCACCGGCATCGTATTCTCGCCGGATGGCTCGCACATTTTTCTCAGTAACGTCAACGGTACCGTAAAGGTGTTCGACGTCACCGCTGGAGGAATCGTGAAGCCGAATCGCAGCGTTTCTTTGCCCGAGGCCCGCACCGCAAAGCGCAAGAACGATATACCTGCGGGCATGGCGGTCTCGCCTGATGGCAAGCTCCTTTACGTCTGCCTCAACCTCGGCAACAAGCTCACCGAAATCGACCTCGCGACTGATAAAGCCGTGCGCACCATCGATGTCGGGGTGGCGCCTTACGACGTGGTGTTGCACGGCGGGAAAGCGTACGTTTCCAATTGGGGTGGACGCCGCCCCGGCCCGAAGGATCTCGTCGGCCCCGCAGGTCGTGGAACCTATGTGCGTGTGGACCCTGAGCGGCACATCGCGAGCGAAGGCAGTGTGTCGATTATCGACCTCGCAAGCGGCAAAGTGACATCGGAATTGCTCACCGGGAAACACGCGAGCGCCATGGCGCTTTCGCTGGACGGCAAGCATATCGTCGTTTGTAATTCGGGTGACGACACATTGAGCGTCATCGCCACGGAGAGCGGCCAGATCATCGAGAAAATTTGGGCACGCCCGACGCCGGCAGACCTCTTTGGAGCGCAGCCCAATGCGCTCGCTTTCGAGAAAAACGGCGACTGGCTCTTTGTCGCAAATGGAACGCACAACGCAATTGCCGTCATCGAATTTGAGCCCGGCGCATCGAAATTTCAGGGACTCATCCCCGCCGGTTGGTTCCCCGGTGCGGTCTCGTATGACAGCGTGCGCAAGCAACTCGCCGTGGCGAACATCAAGGGCATCGGCTCTGTGCGTGTGCCAAAACCCACGGACAAACCGGGCGAAAAGCTGAAGCAAAACTCGAAGGATTACTTCGGCACCGTGTCGCTGATTCCCGTTCCGAAAAAAGACGAGCTTGCGAAGCAGACGGTCATCGCAGAGGTGAACATGCGTTATGGCATGATGAAGGATTCCGCGCTGCCGGCGCGTCCCGGAGTTGCGCCCCGTCCTGTGCCCGAGCGGGTGGGGGAGCCGAGCGTGTTCAAGCACGTTCTCTACATCATCAAGGAAAACCGCACCTACGACCAGGTCCTCGGCGACATGAAAGAAGGCAAGGGCGACCCGGAACTGTGCATTTTTGGTGAGAAGTACACACCGAATCTCCACAAAATCGCCCGCGATTTCGTGTTGCTCGACAACACCTATTGCTCGGGCATCCAGAGCGCCGACGGCCATCAGTGGAGCAATTCCGCATTCGCCACCGAGTATGTCGAACGCAGTCACGCAAACTGGCCTCGCAGCTACATGAACATGAAGACCGAGGACAGCTTCGATGCCCTCGCATATTCGTCCGGCGGATTTATCTGGGACAACGCGGTGAAGCACGGTGTGAGCTTCCGCCAGTATGGCGAGGCTTGCATTTCCGATTGCAAGTGGACCGATCCCACCAAGAAGGACAAGCCCACCTGGCGCGATTTTTACGACGACTGGAAGGACAAGACCGGCAAGACGAAAATCGGCTGCAAACCCGGCGTGGAGAGCCTTCGTAAAATCGCGCACCTCGACACAGTCGGCTGGGATCTGAACGTGCCGGATGTCGTCCGCGCGCAAGCGTTCATCGACGATCTTCGTCAGTGGGAAAGCATCGGGTCGCTCCCGCAACTCATGCAAATGGCCCTGCCCAACGACCACACCGGTGGCACCCGTGGCAAGGCCCCGAGCCCCGGCGCGCAAGTTGCAGACAACGATCTCGCGATGGGCATGATCGTCGAGGCGCTGAGCAAGAGCCGCTTTTGGGCGGAAACTTGCATCATTGCCATCGAAGACGATCCGCAAAACGGGTTCGACCACATCAGCGGTTACCGAACGACTTGCTACGTCATCTCGCCGTACACCAAGCGAAAGACCACTGTGAGCACGCAGTACAACCAGACGAGCGTCCTTCGGACGATCGAGCTTATGATCGGCCTCCCGCCGATGAACCTTCTCGACGCCACCGCGACTCCGATGCACGACGTGTTCACGAACAAGGCCGACCTCACGCCTTACACTGCGGTCGCAAACACATACCCGCTCGACAACACCAACCCGGACCCAAAGATGCTCAAAGACCCGTTGCTCAAAGACGACGAGTCCAAGAGCTCGATGTTGAATCTTGAAGAGCCGGACAAGGCTCCCGAGGACGTCCTCAACCGCATCCTGTGGCGTGCGATGAAGGGAACCGAGATGCCGTATCCCGCATGGGCGGTGCATCTCGCGGAAGACGATGATGATTGAGGTCCGCATTATTGCCGTTTAAACGAGCGAATACACATCTACATGCAAAGCCCTTCCCACGTCGCAGAAGTCTATCAACGCATCATCGCCGAGCTCGGCAAAACCATCGTCGGGCAGGAGGAAATTGTCCGGCTGCTCCTCGCCTCGCTCTTTGCCCGCGGCCATTGCCTGCTCATCGGCGTCCCCGGTCTGGCGAAGACGCTGCTCGTCCGCTCCCTCGCAGAAACGCTCGCGATGTCGTTCAAGCGCATTCAGTTTACGCCCGACTTGATGCCCAGTGATATCGTCGGGTCCGAGCTTTTGCAGGAGCGCGATCGCAAGCTGGAGTTCGAGTACTTCCAAGGCCCCATTTTTGCGAACCTTGTCCTCGCCGATGAAGTAAATCGTACGCCGCCAAAGACGCAGTCCGCTTTGCTCGAAGCGATGCAGGAACGCCGCGTCACCGTCGGCGGACAATCGCGTCCGCTGCCCGATCCGTTTCTCGTCGTCGCCACGCAAAACCCGATCGAACAGGAAGGCACTTACCCGCTGCCCGAGGCGCAGCTAGACCGATTCATGTTCAGCCTCACGCTCGATTACCCCGGGACGAGCGAGGAGGTGGAAATCGTCCGCCGCACGACGCTGCGGGTGCAGGAGCAATTAAAGTCCGTCGTTTCCGTGGAGGAAATTCGCGCCGTGCAGGAGCTCGTCCTCGCTGCGCCGGTGAGCGACCACGTCATCGAATACGCCGTGGCTCTCGCGACCGCGACGCGCCCCGGCTCCACGGGAGCGCCGCAAGTCACGCGCGACTTTGTGGAATGGGGAGCCGGCCCGCGTGCTTCGCAGTATCTCGTGCTCGGGGCAAAAGCGATCGCGCTTCTCGATGGCCGCGTCGCCGCTGAAACCGCTGATGTCCGTGCGGTCGCACAACCCGTCCTCAGTCATCGCGTGCTCACGAATTATCGCGCGACAGGCGCAGGCAAAAAGGCCCGCGACATTGTCGCCGAACTCGTGAAGAGCGTGCAGGAGAAGAGCTACTAGCCGCGATGAAGCGCGCTGTTTTCCTCGACCGCGATGGTGTGATCAACCGACCGGTCATCCGCGATGGAAAGCCATTTCCGCCCGTCACGGTAGATGAATTTGAGCTGCTTCCCGGCGTCGTGCAGGCGTGCGCGCGGCTGCGGGCTGCGGGGTATTTAATTGTGGTCGCGACGAATCAGCCCGATGTCGGCAGGGGCACGCTTGCGCGCGACGTTGTCGAGGCGATGCACGAGAAAATGGCTTCGCTCATCGCACTGGATTGTGTGGAGGTTTGCTACGATCCCGGGCAGGGAATCCCGAGCGAATTCCGCAAGCCAGCGCCAGGAATGCTGCTACGCGCCGCCGCCGAACTGGGCATCGACCTTTCAAAATCTTGGATGGTCGGCGACCGCTGGCGCGACATCGACTGCGGCGTGCACGCGGGCTGCCGGGCGATTTTTATCGATTGGGGTTACGACGAACTATTGCGAGCCCAACCAGATTTCCGCGTGAGTAGTCTGCCCGAAGCCGTGAGTGCGATTCTTGCGGCGTGATTACGTGCTGAGTGTGATGTCGAGCTCGTCCACGGCGGCCAGGATAAATGCGAGCATCGCAGGAAGGGATTCGCGGCGGAAGCTTTGCTTGAGATTTGCTTCCTCCGCCGCATACAGGGCTGCGAAGGCTTGGGTGGTGACGAGAGGTTGCCGGGATGCTGCGATGAGCCGGGTTAACGCTTCTTTCGTGAAGCCAGCTTCAAACGCATCTTCGAACTGAGGCTCCCAATACTCCATCAAATCATAAAGGCGATCCGGATTCACGTTGTCTCGGCGGGTGCCTTTTGGAGCGAGGATGTGATATACGATGGCGAGCGCTGGCGTGAGGCACACCAACTCCAATTCGTTCAATTCATAGGCGAGCATATCGTCCAGACAGTCTAGCAAGTCGGCTGCGGACTTGACGAAGTGCGCACTGAGTTCGCCGTCTTTTCCGCTGACGGAACTGTCGTGCATCGCGGAGAGCCGCATGAACACCTCCTCGTGTGTCAATGCGTTCACCGGCGGGCCGGGGAAGGTTTCCGCGGGCTCACTCTCGGAATACAAAGCGGGCCGTTTTGGCGGCGTCGGCTCGGCGATTTCGTGCAAGCCGAGCAGCTCGATCGTCTCGGTCGCCTGCACACTTTCTCGATAGGATTTTCCGTCTCCCATCCTTGCCATATTTTTTACGATATGGATGACGGCACCGCGTAGTTCCGGGTCTGCAGCGGCTTCCCGTGGCGTTTTTCCGCCCAGCGTCGGGATTGGAGAATCCGGCCACTCTTCGTGGTGTTTGCGCAGCACCTCCGCAGCGGATTCAGTCGCACCCGTTTCCGAAGGGTCCAGCCGGGTGGTGGAGAACTTGATCTTCGGCGCATTGTCGAGCAGGAGCTGGGGCACAAGGGCGGCGTCGAAGGTCCCGCTGGCGCGACCGGGAGCAGTATCCGTCTTGCTCTCCGAGCAAAACCGCGCGGCACCGCCAGCGAGCTCTTCAAATGTGGAGCGCAACTCCGCGCTTTTCTCAGCACCGATGGCTTCGATGCGCACGGCCGTCTCGGACAGGAAAATACTGCCGACGACTTCATTGCGAACGCCAGCGGGCGAACTATCCGACGCCTGAAGCTGAACGTAGCTGTGGGTGAAGCCCTCATTTTCCTCCGCAGTGGATAATTCGCACGGCTCTACCGCCGGGTGCTGCTCCAGCTTGGCGCGCAGCGTGGAAGCAGCGCCGCAAATTGCGTATTCGACTGCGTGCTTATTCGCATCGACCGAAGCCATTGTCGTGATGTGGATCGCCTTGGAACTCTCCTGAATCGCACGCACAAATTTCATCCAGTTTTCCCCGAGCCAGCGCTGCTCTTCCTCCGCGCCGGACGGGACACCGAGCTGCATTTCGATAGCTCGGAAAATTTCAAGCGCCGTGAGGGAGCCTGCATCTGGAAAAAGGATCGCACTGCCGAGTAGGCGCGTGAAATGCGGTGACGGCACCAGCCATGTGAAAAGCGTCGTAAAGCGGACCGCCCGCGAAGCAAAGCTGGCGTCCACCAACGTCTGCCGCGCACCGCTAAGGAGGTCCACGATTTCGATGGTCGTCTCGTTCACGATCTTCCGAACCTCAAACACCGCAGGCCGGGCTCCGCGTTGTGCAGAGAAGATGGCCCGTTCATCGTTTGTGAGTCCGTCGTATCGCTTGTCCGCCCAGCGGTCCGCCATCGTCTTTCCTGCGGCATCGCGGACCCAGAAAAAGTTCCACAAGCAAAACGAGGTAGCCTCGGTAATGCCGTTGAGAACGGCGCGGTCGTAAGCCCCGAGGAGTGCTGCATTGCCGCGATTCTCGCGCTTGAAAAACTCGACGGATTTGCGAATCACCGAACCCTCGAGTTCCGAATATTGTGCGTAATTTTCCGCTGACAATGGATTGTAAACGCAATCCGCCGGACACGGGAAAATCAAATGCCGCCCCTCGCCACAATCGCGCGATGAAATGCTGTGCCCGACTGCCGGGCAGTCACGTTGATGCTTGGATGCTTTACTCATTTTCCGCAGACCGTGGGCGTCCGCGGCGAATGTGAAAAGAAAGAAGTGACGAAGGAGCTCAGCGCTGTGGATTTTTTAGGAGGTCGTTGAACGCGGGGCGTGTCATTTTGGCTGGTGTGCTGATGCGTGGTGCCGCAATGCGCGCTGCCCGAGTGGGGCGCGCATTTTCGCGAATCACGGTGCCCTACTTCTTTTGGGGGCCGCCGCCGAATTGCTTCCAGTAGAGATCGTGGAAAACGTTCGTGCCGGTGACGGGTGCGTTTTCGTTTACGAGCTGTGGTTGCACGCTTGTCCACCATTTTTCAAATGCGCCCGACAGCTCGGCGACGACTTGTGGCTGCGCGTCGGCGACGTTCGTCTGTTCGCTGTATTCGGATTGCACGTCGAAGAGCTGCCACGCGGCTTTTGGTCCGATGTTTACGAGATGCCAGCGCGGCGTGCGCACCGAGCAGCCCGCGTATTTTCCCGTCTCCGGCGAAGCGTGGAGCGCCCACCGGCCTACGTGCGTAAAAAGCGTGCGCTCCGGCCAATCGGCGTCCGCTTTTTCCAGCAGCGGGATCAGGCTCCGGCCCTCGACTTGAGCAGTCACTTTCGCATCCAGCTTTGCGCCCGCGAGCCCGGCCAGCGTGGGGAAAAAATCGATGTGCGCGGTGAGTTGAGGGCGGTCCCCGGCGGTCAAAGTGCCCGGCCAACGCCAGAATGAACACGCTCGCGTCCCACCCAGCCAGGGCGTGCCCTTCTTGCCTCGCATTCCTGCCGCGAAGACCTTTTCTCCCTGCGCGGTGCCGTTGTCGTTCATGAATATCACCAGCGTATCGCGCTCGATGCCCCATTCAGTGAGCTTCGCGATCAGGCGGCCCACGTTTTCGTCGATGTTGTGGAGCATCCCGAAAAAGCCCGCGGTCGGCTTGTCCACCGATGCGGCGTAAAGCGCAGCGTCTTCGGGCCGCGCGTTGTAGGGAGCGTGCGGCGCATTCGTCGAGATGTGCGCGTAGAACGGCTGCTTTCCTTTCGTCGCCTCGATCCATTTTGTCGCACGATCAAAGAATACGTCGGTGCAGTATCCCGTCGTTTTTTCAAACGTCCCGTTGTGCAGGATGGTCGGGTCGAAATACGTATTGCCCGGTGCATCTCCGCACGTGCCCGGATACGTCTGGCCGATGCCGCCTGCGCCGTGGATGAACATTTCATCAAAACCCCGCGCGCTGGGCCAATAGGCGGGCTCGTCGCCAAGGTGCCATTTCCCGAAAATCCCCGTCGCATACCCCGCGCTTTTGAAGACTTGGGCGAGCGTGACCGCATCGGGCGTGAGCCGCTCGCGTTCGTTGATGGTGTGCGTGATGCCGTTGCGAAACTCATGTCGCCCGGTGAGCAGTGCCGAGCGGGTCGGCGCACAAGTCGGCGAAACGTGAAAATCGCTGAAGCGCACGCTTTCGCCTCGGAGCTTGTCGAGATTCGGCGTCTTTAGAATCGGATTTCCGTGCGCGGAAAGATCGCCAAAGCCCTGATCGTCCGTGAGGATGAAAAGGATATTGGGCCGACGTCCCGCCAGATCGGCACGGAGCGGCAGCAGGCAGGCGACGAGGAGAAAGAGGATGCGAATCATGGTGATGCAATAACAGTCAGAGCGGCCTCTTGCGACCTCAAAGCTCAATCTTCCGCAGGCGGGCTCGATAAATCGGCAATCCCTGTGCGAGGAAATGGGCTTCGAAATCCGTCTTGGGGTAGCCTTCTTCCTCCACCCACTCGATGCGCTCAAAACCTTTTGCGCGGGCGAGGACTTTCTCGATCCACATAAAGTAAGGCTGATCGTCTGTTTTGATCCGAACCTCGCCACCGGTCGCTACGACCTGATGCAAAGCGACCATGAATTCATCCTGAAACAGACGTCGCGGGTGATGGTGCCGCTTTGGCCATGGGTCGGGAAATCCGATGTGCACGGTGCTCGCAGAGGCGGCCGGGAGGAGCCATTTCGCCGTATAAAGGCTCTCCATGCGAACGATGCGCACGTTCTCGATGTCTTCGCGGGCCGCACCCCGGCACGTCTTTTCCACGCGGCCGCCCATTCGCTCCGTTCCGAGGAAATTCCGCTCGGGAAAGCGTCGCGCCATCGCGAGGATGAATGACCCGTCGCCACTGCCGAAGTCCACTTCCAGCGGGGCTTCGCGGCCGAATATCTCGGCGATCGTTGCGCGGCGGACGATGTCCTTTGGCTTCCACTCCGAGCGCTCTGCGGCGGCGAGGAAGGCTTCGTGATTCCATTTGATTTCTGCCTGTGTCATTGATGGCCCATGAGAACGCACTCCGGCGCGATCCCGCAACTCAAACCAGCAAACGAACGATTTTCCGCAAAAATAGTTGCCAACGCGCATTCGATCCCTACTGTCCGCCGCCCGATGCCTAGAAGCATAGCACGTCGCAAGACGAAAAAATCAGTAGCGCGGCGGTTCAAAGTGACCGCCACAGGCAAGATCCTACGCCGCAAGCCAGGTCTGCGTCACCTCGCGTCGAGCAAAAGCTCGAAGCGTAAACGCAAACTCGGCAAAGTGGGCCAGGTCCACAAGACCATGGCTCCGCGGATCAAGGAGTGCCTGCCTTTCGCGTAAGCGAAAGAGCGTATAGGACCGGGGACCTGCTCTTTAATGAAGAAGAGCTAATCGGCAGACGAGGTCGCCCGTTCCATCCACTAAATAAACAGCCTGCCGAAAGAAACGAAAAACTAATACACAATGCCACGAGCTACTAACGCTCCCGCGTCACGTGAGCGCCGCAAACGAATGGTCGATAAGGCCAGAGGTTTCCGCGGTCGCCGCAGCAAACTCTTCCGCTACGCGAAGAACGCCATCATGAAGGCCCAATACTGGGCGTATCGCGACCGGAAAACCCGGAAGCGCATGTTTGGTAAACTATGGAACCAGCGCATCAACGCCGCAGCGCGCGCCCACGGTCTCCCTTACAGCCGTTTCATGGAGGGCCTCAAGGCATCCGGGATCCTGCTCGACCGCAAAGTGCTCGCAGACCTCGCCATTCATGACGAGGCGGCGTTCAAAGCGCTCGTCGCCAAGTCCGCCGAAGCCCTCAAAGGCAAAAAAGGCGTCACGCTTCAAAAAGCAGTTTAAACAGCCGCTTTAACAAATCTAACCACCTCGGATTCCTGAAAGGGAGTCCGGGGTTTTTTGTGCTCGGATGGCGCGTGGGAGCAGACTCTAAAGTAGCCCAGTAGCAAAATCGGGCGTCGCGGTAGGTGCCGGGTCCCTTTCGTCCTTTTCGTCCTTTGGAGCCGCTCAAGGGACGAAAGGGACGAAAGGGACGAGCGCCTCACCGGATCAGGCAACCCAAAGCGGAAGCACATCGATCCACGAGCGATTCGAGAAGCGAGGTTGCCCGATGGGAAGGCAGCGTCCAAACTGGCTGGGGCCACAACAAACATGAAAAACAGCATTCAGAGGGATATTACAGCGTGGTTTGCCAAGGCCCGGCGCGATCTTCCGTGGCGCGCGACGCGGGATGCGTACGCGATTCTTGTTTCGGAGTTGATGCTTCAGCAGACGCAGGTGGCGACGGTGATTCCGTTTTATGAGCGCTGGCTGGCGAGGTTTCCTGATTTTGAAACGCTCGCGGCTGCAGGGGAGCAGGATGTGCTCTCGCTTTGGCAAGGCCTGGGATACTACAGCCGTGCGCGCAATTTACACCGGGCGGCCCAAAGCGTTGTTACGCTCCATGGCGGAAAACTGCCGGCGGATGCGGCTGCGATCCGCGCGCTGCCGGGCGTGGGACGATACACGGCTGGCGCGGTGGCGAGCTTTGCGTTCGACCTGCCGGAACCGCTTGTGGATGCGAATGTGGCGCGTGTCCTCGCACGGTTGCTCGATTTGCGGGTGCCGATCGATTCCGCGAGCGGGCAGGCGGCACTTTGGTCCGAGGCGACGCGGCTTGTTCCGGAAAAAAATCCGGGGCTCTTTAACGGCGCGCTGATGGAACTCGGCGCACTTGTGTGCATTCCGCGAACGCCACGCTGCGGGGAATGCCCGATTCGCCGGTACTGTCTGGCGCACGCCGCCGGCACTGCCGCGAACCTGCCGGTGAAGAAGCCCCGCCGCTCGCGCGCAGAGCTAGTGGAGCATTGCGCGTGGACTACGAAGGACGGACGTATCCTGCTGGAAGTCCAGACGGGCGCCCGCTGGCGAGGCATGTGGAAACTCCCGCTTCTGGTTTCTGAGCCGAAGGAGCGAGCGATATTCTCGAGCGAGTATCCGTTCACGCATCACCGCGTATTCCTCCACGTACACAAGTCGAGTGCTCCGGCGAAACTGGAGGCGCATCAAGCATGGCATCGTTTCGACGAACTCGATGCGTTGCCGATGACCGCGCCCCATCGTCGCGCGATTTCGGAAGTTCGACGTGTCTGTTAGCGCGCTGCCGCCGCGCGTTACGAAAAAACGGGGTGGGAATCCGGTGATCTGAATTCGCGGAAATAAGACTGGCTTTTTCTCAGGGCTGCAACTACCTCATTTCCGAGAAAGCAGAACCCAGCCCAAACTTATGGCCAAGATTGTAATCATTGATGACGAGCCTCAAATCGTCGAACTTGTGGTAACAGCGTGCAAAGAGCTCGGCCACGAAACATTTCCCTTTGTGAACTCCCAGAAAGCTCTGGACCAGTTGGAGACGATCGCGCCGCAATTGATCATCTCCGACATCAAGATGGACAAAGTTGATGGCTTTGAGGTTTTGCGGCAGGCGAGAAACATGCTCGATAATTGCGAGGTGATCTTGATGACGGGTTACGGCAACGAAGAGATCGCCGAGAAGGCCATCGGCGAAGGCGCGCGATATTATATCCGCAAGCCGTTCAAAATTTCCGAGATGCAGGCGCGCGTGAAGCATACCGTCGAATTCTCAGACACGGCCAAAGAGCGCGATACGCTGAAGAAAGTCGTGAAGCGCTCGACGAATCCCGAGAACATCATCGGCACTTCGGCCAAGATGGATGAGGTGTATCACCTCCTGCGCAAGGTCGCGGATACGGACTCGACCATCCTCATCGTCGGCGAGAGCGGCACGGGTAAAGAACTCGTCGCCCGTGCTCTGCACTATAACAGCTCACGTCAGCATCAGCCCTTCGTGGCGATCAACTGTTCTGCGCTGCCTGAAAACCTGTTGGAGTCCGAGTTGTTCGGGCACAAGAAGGGATCGTTCACCGGAGCCACGTCGGACAAGGCGGGGCTGTTTGAGGAAGCCGAGAAAGGCACCATTTTCCTCGACGAGGTGAACTCGATGGCGCTGCCTTTGCAGACGAAACTGCTGCGCGTTTTGCAGGAACGCCAACTCCGGCGCGTCGGCGATACGAAGACGGTCGCAATCAATGTTCGCGTTCTCGGCGCGACGAACGAAACGCTTTTGGAGAAAGTGAAGGACGGCAAGTTCCGCGAGGACTTGTATTACCGGCTTGCGGTCATCCCGATCGAGCTGCCTGCGTTGCGCGAGCGCACGGAGGACATCCCGTTGCTCGTGCAGCATTTCCTTAAGAAAACCGGGCAAAACGGGACCGAACCGGTCAAGATCGAGCCGAAGGCGCTCGAAGTCCTGCAAGGTTATCGCTGGCCGGGCAACGTGCGCGAACTTGAGAACGCCATCGAACGCGCGTGTGCTCTTTGCGACGATCATCTCATCCGTGTCTCCGATCTTCCTCCCCATGTGGTGAAGCAGGCGGGCGGGCCTATCGAAGTTTCCGGCGGCTCGATGCCCATCGGCACGAAACTCGACGACTTTATCCGCGACACCGAGAAGCGCTTCATCGATGAAACGATCAAGCACAACGGCGGCAACCGGGAGAAGGCGGCCAAGGTGCTCGGCATCAGCATGGCCACGCTTTACCGAAAGCTCGAAGTCAAGGCGGCCAAGGCAGCCAAGTAACCGCCGGGCCTAATGCCGTCTGCGGAATTCCTGCTGATCGACAACAGCAACTCGTTCACGAAGTTCGCGCTGTCATCGCGCGATGTCGTGAGCAGGGCGCGCAAGCTCCGCACCTCGGAAATCACGCCTGATTCCCTTCGCCGGGTCCTTCGCAGTTGGAAATTTCTCCACGTCGTCCTCTGCTCCGTGGTGCCAGCGAAACGCGATGTCATCATGGGTTGCTTCGCCGGGCTGCCGATTCATGACGTCACCTTTCGGAGCAAACTCGGCGTAGGCATCGAATACCCGAAGCCTGCCAGCATCGGTGCCGACCGGCTGGCCAACGCTGCGTATGCGGCAGTCGCCTTCAGCACGCCGTGTGTGGTCGTGGACTTTGGGACGGCAGTTACATTCGACATCATCTCGGCGGAGAAAAAATACGTCGGCGGTGTCATCGCGCCCGGTCTCGAAGCGATGACTGACTACCTCCACACCCGCACCGCGCAACTGCCGAAGATTTCACTCATCGAGCCGCCCGGCCCCGTGGGGAAATCCACCAAGCACGCTATGCTTGCCGGCGCAGTTTACGGCTACCGCGGTCTGGTGCGGGAGATTCTCGCGGAGATCAAGCGCTCGCTAGGGTCTCGCAAATTGCGCGTCGTCGCCACCGGTGGATACGCGGAC
>JAYSTZ010000151.1:0-10903 GCA_043719365.1 Verrucomicrobiaceae bacterium
AACGAGACAACGTAGGCCTAGCCCCGCGTTGTCTCTCTTTTTTTCTCTCGATCTCAGCGGCCCTTCTGTGTCCGTCCCAAATCTCAGAAGTCCGGTGCCGCCTCAGGCGGATACGTAAAAACACCCCGCTGTTCCACTACCCAAATAGCCCTCGAATCCTGATGGATACAGGGGGGAGAGCGGGTAGAGGGAATCGAACCCTCCTGGCCAGTTTGGAAGACTGGAACTTTACCACTAAGCTATACCCGCCTTTTGTAAGTGACTGCACGAATACTTGCCGCCTCTCTCGATTCCTTTCAAGTCCGAAAATCAGATTTTTTATACTTCGTTGATAAATACGAAGGAACCGGGCGAAACTTCCTTCAGCTCGTCGGGTGCAAAGACCACCCGCACGCCTCCCAGTTTCACGGTACCCACATCCTGCGCCACGATGCCGGATTGATTGGTCAGCCCGGTTCCGTCGATGTTCTTGATCGTCAAACTGGCGATTTTGGAAATTAAACGCGAGCTGTTCGTGACACCATTCACCGGAGATACATCATCCGCCGTGCCGAACCGCTGGTCGCCGCCGGCTGATGCGCCTGCAACGATGCTGCTTCCGAAGTAATCGTTGACCACCACCGCACCAATCTGCGCGTCCGCATTGGTCAAAGTTCCGCGCACCGTTTCTCCAGTGGTGTAGCCCGCCAGAATCTCGGCAAATCGCAACGTATGGATATTCACCTTCCCGATGTTCTGCGCTGCGGAAATGACGACCGGGCGCAATCCTTCCAGCGTTCCCTCGACCGAGCCATTGACCGTGACCGATGCAATCGAGCGGGCTGATGTAATCGACGCACTGGCGAGATGGGTGCCATCCTCGGCAGTCGCCGTTTTAATGTTCCCGCTCACAACCACTTTCCCAATGTCACCGGCCGAAATTGAACCCGCGCGGGAAATCGCGCCCTCGGCGGTTGTGCTCTCCGTGGAGCCGAGAAGATTCGCGATCTTTGCCTGCCCGAGTTTGCCACCCACCTCCACAGAGCCCGCGAGATTTGAGTTGGAGCCCTGGATGGTCCCCACAGTGAGTGAGCTCAATCCGCCAATCACGCGGAGGCTGCCCGAACTCTCGCCGTCGCCGCCAACGATATCGCCAACGGCCGCCTTGCCGACGCTGGTGTTGACGAAAATCATTCCGGAATTGTCTCCGACTCCACCGCGGATATCACCCGTCATTGAAATCGACTTGATTGCGCTGAACGAAACAATCGCCCCGCTGCCGACTTGGGAAAGAATCTGATTGTTACCAAGCGACGGGTCGGGGCCGGCATCTCCTCCGATAAGATTCGCCCTCACCTCCGAGACGCCTTTCTTCGCAGCCGCACCAAACGTGACTTTTCCAATCGAAGACCCAAGCACATTTCCCGAGCCGATTCCCTCGCCGCCCTGCACATCTCCCAAGGTGGTAAATGAGCCAATGGACGAAGTCGCCTGAATGGCCCCGGAGTCCTTGCCATCGCCACCCACGATTCCGCTTACCGAAATCTTCCCGATCTTCGAGTTGGAAGAAATGTACCCGGACTGCTCCGTCGAGCCGCCAATCAACTTTCCACCAACGGTAAACGAACCCACTTTTCCAAGGCCGGTGGTAAATCCCGTCGAAAAATTCACGGTCGTGCCGACAAAGAATGCCGAGCCTTCCATGTCACCATGAACCAGAATTGAACCGGCGCGTCCGAAGAAAATCGATTGCGTCCCGTTCGCGCCTTCATTGACGCCAAACGAACCGACGTCGAGCTTCCCGATGCTGGTCGGCTTGAGCGTGCTGCCCGTCACGATACGTCCGAGGTCTCCATCCACTTTCACGGAGCCAAGATTCACCCCCTGCTGGAGCGAACCGAATCCTACCGATGCGGAAATTATCTCTCCCACGTTCACACGACCATCCGTAGCACGATCAAATCCCGCCTGCGCCTTGCGCGTGACCGAAAGATTGGCGCCCTCAAACTCGCGACCTGTGCCAAGCGTGTTAATCGATGAAATGGACTTTCCGCCGACCGTTCCGGAAGCCGCCGTCGTGACGATTCCGCGCGAGGTCAGAATCCCGAATTGGTTCGGCGCAAACAACGCGCCTTTCGACACCTTGATGTTCACCAGGTCGCCGTCCTCATCGATGAACTCAAACTCCCGCGCACTGACGATGCGAATGTCGTCGTTGTAGATGATGCCCTGCGCGCTCGATGCGCCGGGGACAAAAAGCAGACCGTCCGACGGGCCGCTCAGGTCCAGATGGAAGTTCTCGCTTGCTTCAAATGCATTATCGGCCCTGGTCGGTACTGATATGGTTTTCGTGAGCGAGGCAGACCCGTCAAACGAGACCGACTGATTCGTCAGCGCCGTGAAATCCGATCCGTCCGCAGTTCCCGTGCGTGTGTTCGCTGTAAAGGTCACATTTCCTTCGGCAAACGCCGTGAGTTCCACGGTGAAGATCGCCACACTGCCCTCCACCACGGCAACGTCGCGAACCGTGATGCCGATCGTCGAATCCGCGCCATCGAGAATGGTTCCCGTCGCGCTGATCGTCTCGGCACCGCTGTTATCGGAGACAAATTCGGCAGTCCCCGTCGGGTTAAAGAGAGTCACCTTCACGGTTTCGTCTCCCTCCTTCCAGACATCCCCTTTCACCTTCACGTGGATTTCCTGCGTCTGCGTCGTAAGTGCCGGGTTCGGAGTAAATGTCAGCAAGCCGTGCTTCTCCACGTAATCTTTAATGAAGCCGTCCGCCTTCGCCGTTCCATCCGCAGTGGCGAAATTCACCGTCACGTTCTCCGTGATTCCGTTCGTGAGAGTCACCGTGAAAACAAGGTCCGTCTCGCCGGAATCCCCTTCGCTAACCTGCGCCGCCGTAATCGAAAGAAGCGGCCCGGTGTCGTCGTTCGTGATGATTGCATTGACGGTCGCGGCCTCCGGCTTGTTGGTAGCCGGAGCATTTCCTGCAAAGACCGCGTCCTGCAAATCGCTGAGTTCCAGCAAGAACGCCTGGTCTGTCTCGCGAATCGTGTCTCCTTTGATCTTCACGACGAACGGGGCTTGCGTTTGATTCGCTGGAATCGTCACAAGCATATCCGTGACGGACTCGTAGTCGTCCGCATCCGCAGCCGTACTGCCGGTCGCATTCTTGGTCTTGAAGTGGAACGTGATCGGGAACGGCACCGCGGTCGGGATGGTCGCGACAAACGTCATGTCGTTCAGCGGAGCATTTCCTTCAGCCTGACTCACCGAGGCAACCGTCACTACCGTATCATCGTTGCGGATGGTTCCCGTCGCATCGATTGTCGCAACGGCTGTGGTTCCGGTGAGCGGCAGGAACGGCGTCGCGATTTCCACAAACCCGTTGATGTCCTTCTCCGCTTTGGTGAGACGCACCGTCATCGCTTCATCGTGCTCGGCAACGGAGTCCTGCAGCGTCCCAATCGAAATCGCCTGCTCCCGCTGACCGGTCACAAACTCGACGAAACTGACCTGCGTCTCCGAGAACCCGCTCGGGAAATCGGCTGAATTCGCGTTGTCAGCACCTGCGGCGTTCAAAAGCGTTTGATAGCTCACGCGCATCGGGAACGGCGCGGCGATGGCGGTGCCCGAGGCATTCACCAGTTTCACGACAAATCCGAGCGCAACACCTTCCCTCGAAGTCGCGTGCTCAATCCGGATAAACGGATTCGGGTCCTCGTCGTGAATCAAAACAGTTGCCTCGCCATCATTGACGCCGCCCACCGTGGCAGGAGTGCTGACTACGCCATTGGTCGCGTTCGTCAGCCGCACGAGGAACTTCTCATTCTGATTTTCGGCCGCAGCGTCGTCCAGAACGTCGATCTCGATGAACTGACTGAAGTCGCCGCTGTCGGTCTCTCCGGCAGCAAAACTAATCGAGCCGGTTTTCGCGACAAAGTCGCTTCCCGCAGTCGCTTTAAACGTCGTGGCTGTTGGATCCTCCAGCGAGGCGTACGAAACGGTCGCAGGCAAATCCGAGGCTCCCGAGCGCACGACTTTAAACTTCACCTTTGCGCCTTCGTTGATAGGGCCGTCCGGCGTCACACGCACGAGACTGAATACGGATTCATCCGCTTCGATCGTTCCCGTCGCCTCATTGTTTCCACTCAATACAGCAAAACCATCCACGGCCGGGATACTGATTCGCAGTTTAAACTGCTCGTCCAGCTCTGACACCTCGTCCGACACAACGGGCACTGTGACCGTCTTCGTCAGTTCGCCCGGCAGGAAAATCACCTCGCCAGTCGTCGCAACGAAGTCACTTCCCGCAAAGGCTGTCCCCGCCACGGTCGTATAGAGCACCTTCACCGGAGTCGAAGAAGGCGCAGCATCCAGACGGATGGTAAAAGTGACTGCGGAGGTGTCTCCTGTAGCCCCTTCCACCGCCGCACCAACCCTCGTCGTCACGGACGATGCGGACACCATCGCCGAACCGCCTGAAACCGTGACCGTCCGCAGATCATTTTGCGCAATCGTCCCGATGGAGTTACGCTTGCCACCGACGTACTCCAAGTCGTCGGACAGCGTGCCATTCAGGCTGAATTTCGCGTCGAGCACCGATACGCGGAACTTCTCGTCCTTCTCGTCGAGGTTATCGTTCACGATGGCGACACTCATTGTCCCCTCACGCTGCCCGGCGGAAATTGTCAGTGATTTGTTTGTCGGCGCGGTAAAATCCGTATCCACCAAAGCCGTGTCCGAAAGAGCATCCCACTGGATGGCGATGTCCCGCTCCGTTACATTGCCCGACAGCTTCACAACAAACTGAGCGTTGCCACCGGACTCCTGCACGACGATGTCCGTCAGTTGCAACGTAGGCGCAGCATCGTTGTCGGTAATCGTCACGACCGATTTCAAATTGTCAGCGACCGTATCGACTTTCGCCGCCGTCACACCAATCACGGTGACCACAAACTTCTCATCCCACTCGTCGATGGAATCCGCCTCGAGTTGCACTTCGAGGAACAACTCACTCGCCTTGGTTCCCGCCGGGAACGTCTTCGTCAACGTCCCGCTCGTCCCGACATAGTCAAAGATCGGACGTGTCCCGCTCGCCGGTGGAGTGCCCGCCTTGGCCGCAACGTCAGTCGTTCCGGTCGGCGCTGAGAGCGTGTACGAAACCGTGATGGCCTCGGCAAAAGCAAAGTTCGGATCGAGTCCGACCACTTCCAGATTTACACGAGCCTTCGTGCCAACGGGCGTGGCGGCACCGTCATCCTCGACAAAAGTCACCGCGCCTTCACCGGTCTTCACCCGCAGAACTCCGTCGTCGTCATTAATGCTGCCAATCGCAGTGTCATCCGAAATCACGATCACCGTCTCTCCGCGCAGCGCCGTCTTGATTTTCACGGAGAAATTCTCGTTCCCTTCCACCGTCGTGTCGCTTGTGACGGGCACTTCGATATCGATGAATTTGCTGCCGACGGGGATCGTTGCCGGCTGGTTTGCAAACTGCGTAAAGTCTGCCGCTCCCGCCGTTCCTAGAACGGTGTCCCATGCAAAAGTCACATCCGCATTCGCAATCTGTGAAAGCGAGACGCGGAACTTCATGATCGGCGATCCTGTGTCGCCTTCCGTGATCGAAGCATCCCCGATACTGAGCGTCGGCGCTACATCGGGCGTATCGTTAATCGTTCCCGTCGCCTCATTGGTCACAGCCCGCGCTCCGGAGACCTGGGTGAACATGACTTTAAAGGTCTCGCCACCAATCTCCTGCACGAGGTCGCCGAAAATCGGGATGGAAATCTGAGCTGTCCGCTGGTTCGCCGGTATCGTCAACGTTCCGTCCGTCACGGCGCGGAAATCGGTCCCCGCCGTATCCGTCGCACCCGGCGCGGCACCTTTGGCAGTTCCATCGACCGTGATGTATTTGATCACGACCGGGAAGTTCGTCGGCGCCACAGGGAGCGAAACGACGAAGACCATCAACTGCTGCCCCGCGTCGCCCTCGGTGATCGTCGCATTTCCGATCGAGACTGAGAACTCATCATCCTGGATTCTACCCGTTGCGCGGTCGTCGAGAATCCCCGTGATGCTCTGGGTGTTCTGCTTAGCGTTGCTGATGACGAGCTCCAGCGTTTCGTCGTTCTCAGCGATTGTATCGCCAATGACCGGTACGGAAACCTGGAGGATTTCGTTCTTGGTAAATGTCAGCGTATCCGCAGTGGTCGTGTAGTCCTGCCCGGCAATCGCCAGCCCGTTCAGTGTGGTGAAATCCACAGAGTATTCCGAACCGGGAGCAAACACTGCGTCCTTGAGTTCCACTTGGAATACCAAATTCCGCGTTCCGCTATTCCCCTCCTCCACGAACGCGCCGTCCAGCACTCGGAAGGCCGCATCGTCATTGCGGATTTCGCCCGTGCGGGTGTTATGGTTCGCATCCACGAAGCCGCCGGTTACGCTCACGATGTTCACCGTCAACGTCTCCGCCTGTTCAGCGACTGAGTCCTGTGTGATCGGGATCACCAAGGCTCCGACGGTCGAACCCGCCGGAATCGTCACCGTGAGCACGGTAGGAATCGTGAAGTCCGTTCCAGCATCCGCAGTCCCACCACCAACGCTGAAAGTGACCATCACATCGGTCGTCGCGACGGTGTTGATATCCACGTAGAAAAGCATCCGCGGAACCGTCGTCGCGCCGACCGCCAGCGGAGCTTCCACTGTCGAGTCAAAAGCCGGATTCGCCCCCTCTGCCTGCGAGATCACAGTCGTCCGCGCAGGATCGGTGCTGTTGCGGAAGCGTACCGTCACGTCATCTTCCGTGATGGTCCCGGTCGCAGTTTTGTC
This sequence comes from Verrucomicrobiaceae bacterium, assembly GCA_043719365.1. Lineage (GTDB taxonomy): Bacteria > Verrucomicrobiota > Verrucomicrobiia > Chthoniobacterales > Chthoniobacteraceae > SXWH01. The sequence goes on from JAYSTZ010000151.1 coordinate 6,817, forward strand.
GGCATCCGCAACGGTGAACGCATTGGCAATATTGCTCAGCGAAATTTTGAACGCTTCATTTCCCTCCGCCACAGCATCGCCGGTCAGCAAAACCTCAATCGTCGCCGAGTTTTGCCCGGCAGGGATCGTGACGGTTCCCGTCAACGCAGACGCGATATCCGCCTCCTGCGCGGCAGTCACTCCGGCAGCCAGCACCACATCATTGACCGAAATCACGTAGTCCGCAGTCACCGCCTTTGCGTTGCTACCCGTCCGCGCCACTGTGAAGATCATCTTCACAGGAGTCGCCGGCGAATTTCCTTCCGCCTGACTGACACTCGTTATTTTGATCGAACTAATATCGGCATCCGCAATCGTGCCCTCCGCCTGCATCGTTGTGGCAGAACCCGCGAATTGCCCCGCAGAAGGCTCCGAAAGCCGGACGACAAATTTCTCGATTCCTTCCGTCGCGTCCTGGTCTGCCCTTACAACCACATCATAGCTCACCGACGTCTGCCCGGGCAAGATGCTCAGCGTCTCTTGCGGACGTCCCGTGAAGTCAAACAACGCGCCGGTGGATATAGCCGTCCCGTCCACCGTTTCGATCTTAAAGGTCACAGGCGCTGACGAGGCGCGATCCAGCGTGACAGTAAATCGAATCGTTCCAGCAGTCTCCAACACACCCACGTTCTTGATGCTGATTGTCGGAACCGGATCATTGTCGAGAATCGTCACGAGCGTCGTCGCATCAACGCCTGTGCTGACTTTGACATTGCTCGATGTCGAATCCTTCAGCCGCATGCTGAAAGTTTCGCTCAGCTCGCTCGCTAAATCCGGCCTTACTTTGATGACAATATTCTTCGTCGTCTCGCCTTCCGCAAAGACCACCACAAGACTCGACGGCACTTCATAATCGACGCCCGAAGTCGCAGCGCCGAACCCGGTTCCCGAAACCAATTCATAGCCCACCGTCAGCGTCTGACCGGCAGGCACCGCGATCGGCAGCCCGGCGAAATCCTTGAGCGTTACAGGAATGAGCACATCGACCAACTCCAAGGCCGGGGTCGCTGGATTGTCGTCGCCTTCAGTCACCGAAACCGTCGGACTTCCGACAAATGCAATAATCTCGTCCCGTCGGATGGTCCCCACAGCCTCCGTACGCCCGCCCGACAACGGCACGTTGTCCAAACGCGGATCGACAATTTGCACGAGGAACGTCTCGTCCAATTCCAAATCGGTGTCTCCAACTACCGTGACGCCCGGCAGCGTCACCGACGTTGCGCCGGCCGGAATCGTCACTAGCGTGCCGACATCCACCGCGATGTAGTCCACGCCCGCGGTTCCTGCATTGCCGCCGCCCGGTGCGGTGCGCCAGAGGAAGGTCACATCCTTGTCCGCCTTGCGGCTGAGCGAAACGGTGAAAGTCGCCAGCGATGTGCCGGACTCACCTTCCAGAACCCGTTCGTCCGCGATCGAAATAACCGGCGTGGGCTCATCGTTAGCAATCGTCCCCGTCAGCGTCTTGCTTCTCCCTCCCACGACGTCCGGCAATTGCAACACGGCTCCCGCAACATTGGAAACGAGAACACCCACCGTCTCCGACGATTCAAAAGTCGCGTCCTTCTTCACCTTCACCACAAACGTCGCGCTCGTCGCATTCGCGCCAATCGTGAATACGTTCGATGGCACCGCAGTAAAGTCGTCACCCGGAGTCGCAGTGAAGGGAGCACCCAAGAGCGTCTCCCAGTTAAAGCTCACCGGCGCGCCAGCGGCCTTATCGAGAGTCACCGTGAAAATCATGTCCGTGAATTCCGGCACGGATTCGGACGCGCCTGTTCCCTCGGAAACTGGCGCGGTGGTGATGGTCAGCTTCGACGCGATATCGTCGTCGGTGATCGTGACCGTCCCACGCGTCACCGCACCCAGTTGCGCATTCGTCGAGCCAATGAGATAGACATCAAAAGTCTCTTCGACCTCAAAGAAGGTGTCGTTGATGATCGGCACGGAAACCGTCGCTGTCGTCTGCCCGGCAGGGATTGTCACGGTCAGCACCGAAGGGTCTGAAAAGTCCAGACCCTTTACTGCGGACCCGTTTGTCAGCGACAAATTAACGGTCACTGGAGCCGTCGATACACTCGACAGCGTCACTGTCATCAACGCGATTCCACCGCCCACATTTTCCGCAACGGACAGCGATGAATTAATAGAGACGGTCTGCTCATCATTCAAGATGGTGCCCACTCCAAACGCGTCGGAAATCGTCGCGTTATCGGTTCCAACTTTCGCATTCAAAAGCCTTACCGTCAGGGTCTCGTCAGCCTCGCTCACCGCATCGCCGAGAATATCGACGGTGATAGTGACACTCGTGCTACCCGCCGGGATCGTCTTCGAAGTTGCCGTGATGGCGGTGTAATCCACACCGCTCGCAGCGCTGCCATTTGCAGTGTCATAGTCGAACGTCACGTCACGCGATGCCGCATTGGGCATCGAGACGGTGAATGTCATTTGTTTCGTTCCCGAATTGCCCTCCAGGATGCTCACATCACCAATCGAAAGCGCCACGGCATCGTCGTCCGTAATCGTCGCCACAGCGGGGGCGATCACGTCCTGCGGCAACGACACTCCACCTTGCGGATTCCCATTCACATCCAGCGTCGCGCTCACGCCCACCTTCACGTCCTCCACGCGCACGGAGAAGACTTCCGAAGTCTCCGCGAGGGTATCATGCAATCCTTTGACCACGAGCGTTCCCGTCCGCGAACCAGCCGCGATGATCACCCATTTATCCGTGGCCTCGTAATCCACGCCCGCCGTCGCGGTATCCGTCACCGGGGCAAACGTCGAAAGCCGCACCGCAATGTTCTCGGGCGCCGCAGTGTCGAGGCTGATGGTAAAGGTGAAATCGGTCTTTCCACCCGCCGCGCTTCCTTCCACTCGCGCGGCAGGTGCGGCGATGGAAACCACAGGCTCATCGTCCGTAATCGTCATCAGGGCGACATCCTTGTTCACGGGAATTGTCAACGTTGTCGCGCCGATCTTTGCATTCGAGATTTTCACGGAGAAAGTCTCCGTACTCTCGCGAATCAGATCTCCCGTGATGTCGAGTTCCACCGTCTTGCTCGTCTGCCCGGCCGGAATCGTCACCTGCGTCGCCGTAAGCACCTGGGTAAAATCCGCCGCGTCCGCCGGATGAAGCCCCGTCGCATCGAGCATCGTGACGTAATCAAACGTGATGTCCGTATCCGCAGCATTCGAGAGCGAAACAACGAACGCGAGTTTCTTGATACCGGTGTTGCCCTCCGTCACCGAAGCCGCGCCGACCGAAACGGTCGGATTACTGTCATCATCGACGATTGTCGCCTCGGCCGAGCCAGTCGCAATCCCGTCGAAAGCCGCACCCGCGATTTCCAGGCTGTCGATTCGGAGCGAGAAGGTCTCATTCGATTCCTTCCGATTGTCGGGCTTCACTTTCACCGGCACGACAATGTCTTTGAGCCCCGCAGGAATGGTAAAGACCGCCCCGGTAAGCGCCGTAAAATCCGTATTCGTATCCGCGCTCGTCGCAGTTCCACTCACCGTGGAAACCCGCACGGTCACCGCTTCATTCAGCGAGTCTGTATCCCCGCGCGTAATACGGAAAACTGCATCCCGATCCGCACCCGTGGTCCCTTCGGTGACCGGCGCTGGCGCGACCACACTGATGCTCAGCGGATCATTCAATATCGACCCCAGCGCCTGACCGCCACCGACGGCGATCGAGGCCACCGTCGGATTCGAAATCACCACGCGGAACTGCTCTTTCACCGCATCCGAATCAGCGAAAATGGTCACCGGAAGTGTCTTAGTCGTACTGCCCGCCGGGATTGTGAACGTCGTCGGCGCGACCTTTGTATAATCGACGTTTTCAGTCGCCTGTCCCAAGTCCTCGGTCTTCCACGAGAAGGTGACATCCTGCGCCGCCGGGTTCGACAGCGTCACCGTGAAATTCATCACCTTCGATCCGGACGACGGCTCCAGGGTTGCCGCACCTTTGACTGACAGCGTCGGTGCCGTTTCGTCATCGACAATCTCCACAGCGAGCACCGTCGCGGGAATCACGATAGCCGGA
>JAYSTZ010000152.1:0-4354 GCA_043719365.1 Verrucomicrobiaceae bacterium
CGCCAGCTCACGGTGCGCCCCCACGGAATCCGGCGCGTAAGTGAGCGCAAGCTCGAGATCCTTCGTCGCCTCCGGAAGTTTCCCAAGCACGCGATACTCGATAGCCCGTTCCGTCAGTAACTCGGCAGTCTCACCGTTGCGTTTCATTCGTTCGGTGAGTTCCTCGATCTCGTGTTCCGGCCCTTCGTGAGCAATGGACGGCAGCGCCGCGCAAAGCAGCGCTGCAACGTAAATACTGGCGGTAAAAGTGCGCATTATTCTTCGAGAAGGAGGCTGGGGCTGAGCAGGAAGTCCACTTTGTCCACGCTGCTGTTGTGGGCTTCGATGGAAAGAACGTTCACGCCGTCCTTCAGGATCTTCAATGCATCCGGGAGGGCAAAAAACTGCGCCCCCTTTTGCTCACGCACCTTCACATTTTGCGCGTTGCGCCCGCTGCTCCGGCCCACGCCGCTGCGCGCGACTTCCTGTCCGTTGATGTAGGCGATAAATGCGTCGCTGAAATCAATATCGAGCCCCAACTCAGTGACACGGTCCGCCTGTTCGATCGTAAACTCGCTCCGCGCGAAAAGGACCGTCGTCTTTCGCCGCATATCGCGCACGTCGGTGCGGAATCCTCCCTTCCCGAAGCCAAATCCCGCCGCACCCTTTTTCCAGCCCTCAGCCGGAAAACCGGCTTGCGTCCACTCCTTCCCGCGCACCGGTTGGTCAAATGTGAACTGCCACTCACCTCCAGGCGCGATGAGAACCTTGCGATTCACGGATGGTCCGCCCACGGACTTCAGCGCGACATCCGGCTTCTTGTACTCCGGCGGCTGCCAGGGTAATCCGAGCCGCGCCGGCTTCACCTTCCCGCGCTTCACGATGCTGAAAAGATCGGATTCGACCCCGTCGCGATTGATCATCCTTCCAATTAAGGTGTCGCCTTTTACGTCCACAAGCGTGCCGCCGTGTTCGAGGATAATCTTGCGCATAACGGGCATGGTTCCATTGCGTCCCAAGGTTGCACCCGCGTTTCCAGTCACCACTTGCACGGTGCCCTCATGCGCATTGATGCCTTTGCTCTTGCGATAAGCACCATCGCCGTCCGGGTCGCCATCGCCGTCATCGAGGACTGCATTTTCCGAAGTCGTCGGAGTGCCGTAAGCGCCGTCCAGAAGCATCGAGCGCTCGTAGATATGGGAGTGCCCCGCGAGCACGAGATCGACACCGCCCGCCTCGCAGATGGGCATGATGAGCTTTCGCATCTCGGTGAGGTCCGTCTCCTTGTCGCTATCGTGACTGCCTTTTGTGTAAGGCGGGTGATGCCAGAATGCGATCACCCAGTCTGCCTTCGTCTTTTCGAGGTCCGCCTTCAGCCAGTTCGCCATCGGGTCGCCAGGTTTGCGACTGAGATCGTGGGAGTCGAGGCAGATAAAATGAATGTTCGCGTAGTCGAACGAATAGTAGGCCTCCGTTCCCGATGCCAGACCGCCGGCCTCAGCACGGGTCGGCACCACGTAAGCATCGTAATACGGCCCCACTCCCGTCTTACCATTGGCGGTAAAACCCTCGTGATTCCCCATCGTCGGCCAGCACACTTTGTTGCGCAGCGTGCTGTCGTACATCTTGAAAAAGCGGGACTGGAACTCGTTGTCCCGCCCGGTGGTGTAAGCCATGTCGCCGACATGAATCCAGAAATCCAGCGGGTGTTTTTCATTCTCCACCGTTCTGCGCATCGCATCATGCACCGCCGCCTGTTCGCTGCGCCCCGTGCCGCCATCGCCGATGACCCAAAAGCGCACCGGATGCTCCGGACCGGGCTTTGGGTGCGTGGTGAAACGATACGACGCGTCCTCCGGCGTGAGCCGCTTGCCTCCATCATAGACCGCGTAAAAATAAGTCGTCTCCGTCTCCAAATCCTTGATCTTCATCTCATACTGAAACGCTCCCACAGGAGCGGAATGCAGCTTCGGAAGCGCTAAATTAGCGGGCGTCTTGAGGGCCTCCCACTTTGGCAAAACGGGCTTGTCTTTAACGCCGAGAGAAACCCGCACCACTGCACTGCGAACCTCCTTGTCGAGGTTCACCAACTCCTTGCCATAGCGCACCACCGGGTCGATCGGGCCTTCCGTGCGCCACACGATATTCATCGTCGAAGGACTCGCCGATTGCAGGTAAGGTGAACGGGAAATCGGAGCGGACGGATTTTGCGCGCTCGACGGCAGCGACAACGGAATCGCAATCAATAACGCGGTCAGCGTCCGGTTCCAGTGGATGAGATTTCTTTGAGACATCGGGCTTAGACTACGGGAGCACGGGCATCAGGAGCAAGTCTATCGGCTCTCGATCCCGCTGCCCGAAGCTCTGAACTTGCACCGTGCGGCGCGTTCCCTCATTCAAGCAGGCTATTACTAAGTCCTTACTGAGTCGTTTGCCGTGGATGCTGGTGCTTGCAGCGCTCATTCCCGTCGTGATGTGGCCGGGCGACGTTTCGTGGCTCATCGACGAGCCGCGACTGATCGCGAATGCGTTCTATTTCAACCAGGACCACATGCCGGCGCACACCGGGCTCTTCGGGAATTTCGGTGTTCCTTACGGTCCCGTGCCGACGCAGACGTATCAGGTGCTCCTGTGGTTCACACACGACCCAGAAATGCTCGTAGTGCTTCGAGGATTGCTCTGCGCGACGCTCACAAGCGTGGGGTTATTTTGGATGGCGCGTTCGCTGGGAATGCAGACGTGGTTTGCGGCGGCGATCCTCATCGCGCCAAACGTGGTCGCATTTCACCGCATTCTGTGGGACGCAAGTTTCACCATCCCGCTCGGCGCATTGTGCATCGCGGCGCTGGCGGATTTTCTAAAGACAAAGCGCGTATGGTCGCTGCGGCTGTGCTCGGTGTGTGTGGTGCTTCTGCCGATTAATCACCCACAGGCGCTTCCGCTGGCGGTGCCGATTGGTGCGTATCTTCTGTCGCGGCATCGTGCGGATTTCCGGTCGGATCGTGTGGCCATGTGGCGGACGGGCGCGGTGCTCTTTATCCTGCACTTTCTATACATCGGCGCGGTGCTCGGAGTGATTCACTGGAAGCTCACGCAGGGCGGCGCTAACTTGCAGTATCCGATCAAAAGCGATCGCATCATGTCGGTGCTCTCGCCTTTCCTCGGCGGGAATCTGCTCACGGGTTACGATTACGCGCAAACCGTCGCGCGGCCGGATGGCCCGGACTGGCTGGTCGCGCTGGCGATGTGGAGTTCGCGGCTGATTTATCCGATCATTTGGATCGGCATTGCCTCCGCAGGGCTGCGGATCATCCCACTGCTTCCGCACGTTGCCAGCATCGCAGAGCGAGTTGTCGCTATCGTGACCAAGCTGCGAATGTTGTCCCTTCTGCGATTGCTCCGCACACGTTCGCCGGAGCCTGCTCGTGACCTCATCCCGGCTCTCATGATTGCGTGCCTTGCGGTGCAGTTCGTAATTTTTACCGCTCTGCGAATCCCGCCGGGAGCGCAGTATTTTTTCGGCACCTTTGCGCTCCATGCGTTCCTCGCTTTTTGCGGAATCGAAGCGCTCGGAAAAGTGCGCCTCGCCCTCCCGGTGGGCGGACTACTGCTCGGCGCGAATGCGTTCATCACCATCGGCGGGATGACGACTGTCCACACCCGCGGATACGAGGCTCCAGGCTGGCCCACGATGGCAAATTGCCTCGGTGCCGTCCGCCAGCTCAATCAATACGCGGACCACGTCGTGCTAACCGACGTGCCGCTCCTTCAGGATTATCCACAGCCTGTCAAGGCGCTCCGGCTTCTCGTCCCGCCTGAGCCAGGCCCCAAGCCGCGCAACCGCCATCTTTTGCTGAGCTACAAACGCAGAGACGGAAAGCAAACCGGGGAGTTTGTGGTGACCGAACTCGCCCGCAATGAAAAGCGCCCGCCCGGTGCCGTGCTCATGGACGTAAGCCCGCTCCCGCAGGATTGGACACCCGACGAGAGCCTGTGGAAGAAGAAGCCGGAATAGGATTACAGCGGCGGCAGTGACGCCAGTAACGCGGGACGCGTGGACGGGATGCGGTGGATGGCGCGGCCGAGAGAAAGGATGGCGCTGATTTCCGGATGCTCGATTCCGAGGAGCCGGACGAGTTCCTTCTCAAAGTGCAGCATCGCACGGCGCGATGCGGGCGTGGAGTCGAGATGCGCGAGCGCACGCTGGAGCAGGTCGAAGAGCTCCGGCGCAGGCTGCTCGGGCTCCGTCGCGTATTCCATGAGTTCGACGAAGTATGAGCCAAGTGCGACCCTCGGAAAATCGGTGCGCATGTTTTCACGAGGCTCGACGAGGACGGCCTCGCGCAGCGTGTGGATCTCACTCTTCGCGCTCCGG
>JAYSTZ010000153.1:0-1906 GCA_043719365.1 Verrucomicrobiaceae bacterium
AACGGCTACGCGGCGGGTGACCTGATTTTGCGGGAAACCGAATGTCGATGGCTGCGTCGCAAATTCGTTCTTCTCAAGCCCCGGTCCAAAGAGCCGCGCTTTGTCGAGCTTCGGACTTGAGACAATTGCATTGCTGCCGACGGCGGCGGCGAACGGGGATTTCGCGGTCGTAGTTTCTTTTCGCTCTGTGCTCCGCGTTTCGTAAGCCGCGCTGATCTGATACGCGTAATCTGGTGAACCGCTGGCGAGTAGCCCGGTCACCTGGACTTTGCCGCTGCTGATGTCTTTTTCCTGGGCTGAAATCGCTGCGGCGATTTTCCCCATCGACGGGAGGGGACGCTTGAAACCCCGAACAAGTTTCGACGCACCCGTTTGCTCGCGGAGTTGAAAATTGAACACGTTCGAAATACTGCCGCCCGGCAGCGCATAGACGAGCTGGCCGGCATTGAGAGTGCGACTTCCGCCCGCGCCCGACACTTTGCCTTTGCCTTCGAGAAGCAGCACTTTGAAGCCGCCGTTCTTCGTGGAGGTGACGATGAGTGTGGTGCCGAGCACCGCCGCCGATGCTGCGCTGGTGCGGATGGTTCCGCCGCCTTTGCCGCTCGGGCTTTGGAAGAGGATGCTCCCTTTATCGAGATTGATTTCGCGGCTGTCCTGCTGGAATGAAAACAGGGTGTTCTGCCCTACGCGCGTGACGGTTTGATCGGCGGAGATCATTTCGACGCGGGAGTCTGGGCCGGTGCGAAGGACGTTTGGTGCATCGAACTGCTGTTGCACTTTCGCCGACGCAGATTTCTTGGTTACGCGGTCGATGATAGAGACGTTATTGACGACTTCGATGAGCGTTGCGCGGTCGATGTTTGCCGCCGATAGGCTGAGCGGGAGCGTTGCAATGCTTGCGAGGAGTAGGAGCGGACGTTTCATTTCGGCGAAACTAGCTCCAACCGAAATCTCTAGTCAATTCGGGATGTCGCATTTCCAGTTGCGCGCTGCGTCATCCAAATTAGTCCAATCGCGAGAAAGCCGCCGATTGCACTCATCCAAAGCGCAATCGTTAGACGCTGCGGACGATACCGAAACTCAACGATGTAGTGACCTTCGGCAGGAATCTCTACGCCGCGAAATGCGTGATTCACCCGTACGGGTTTTGCGCGCTGGCCGTTGAGCGAAACGAGCATGTCGCCCTCGAACCAACTCTCGCTCAGGACGGCCATGCCGGCAGAGGGCGCATCGAACTCGCAGACCGTGCCGTTTGTAGAAACGGAAATGCGTCCGGCGGGAGTGACGCGTCGCGTCGCATCCGGTGCCACACTTGCTTTGGCGGTATCTTGGATTGCTGCGAATGGCGCGCCATTCGAGCCCGCGATCATTTGAGCCAGTTCCGCCGCAGATCTGTATGAAGCCACCTGATCGGTAAAAAACGCGCGCGGCCAGGCGGTGGGGCTTTCCCATACTTCAAGGTCGCTCGCCGAGAGTCGCCGGAATGATGCCGGGAGTGGCGATCCGCGTGGTGCGAGGAAGAACCGGAGATTGAAGAAATCAGACACCGGTTGCGTCTTCACGAGCGTCTCCGCCTGAAAAGTTGTTCGCCAGTTCCAGACCACTTTGATGGGCGTCTCATCGATGAGTTCGCGGAGGTAGCGGCTCGAAAGCGGGTCGGAGCTGCAAATGGATTCCAGCCGCAGCGCAGCATTGTAGCCGGGCATGAGCACTTCGCGAAGTCCGGCGATGCGCGCGGGTTCTGCGAGTAAAGGGCGCAGCGATTCTACTGCGGGCGACGCGGCGGAAAAGGAGGTCCGCTCCTGAGGATTGAGCACGTAGAAATCAAACTTCGTTCCGCCCCACTGCGCGTGGCGGAATAGAAGTAATGCGAGAACCACGCACATCGCGAGGCGTGCCGTAAAAG
>JAYSTZ010000154.1:0-1905 GCA_043719365.1 Verrucomicrobiaceae bacterium
ACGCCCATCTGGCTCTTCGTCATCGGCGTCCTCGCTATCGAGACGTTGCTCCGCGTCATGCCCGAAGGCTTCATGACGCGCACCGTCCAGCACCGTGCCGAGGAAGTCCGCTACCTGCCGCCCGCCGACATCCAGTTCATGGGTGATAGCGCCACCAGCGGCGTTCGCGTCGGGCTCATCGAGCCTTTCATCGGGCAAGATCATCAGGTCAGCAACTACGCACTGCCCGGCACATCGCCGCTCTTCAACTACTTCGTCCTCCGCCGCCAGATCATCGAGAAGAAAGCGCCGAAACTGATCGTTCTCGCTCCGCACCCATTTACGTGGGGCGATCCGTTTCTCGATCGGTTCATGGCTCGCTTCGCCACGCCCGAGGAAAGCGCACGCTTTCTCCGCGATGGCGTCAAACCCAGCGACTGGTTTTACGGCACACTCTGCCGTCTCAGCTACACCCTCCGTTACCGCGAAGAGCTCTATAAATTCATCACCGCAGGCGACACCCTCTTTTTTGAAAACCTCGAAACTCCCGTGGGCTCCGTGCAAAATACCCGCGCAAAAATCTTGGTTACGGAAAAACCGCCAATCGAACCGACTCGCACTGTCATCAATAAAACAAACGTCCCTCCCCTGCTCCGCTCCCCAATCGTCATCCATCGCTACAACGAAATGTATCTCGATAAGTTCTGCGCTCTGGCTGCCAAGAACAACATCAAGATCCTGTGGATCACGCTGCCTCTACCCGAAATGCTCCGTAGGGACTTCCCGAACCCCGAACGCACCGCAGCCTATGAAGCGTTCGTAGAGCGAAAAAAAGCACAGCACAGCAATCTTTTCAGCCTCAGCGCGAACATCACCGAACTCCCCGATCACTACTATCAAGACCCCTGGCATCTCAACGCATTTGGAGCCCGCCACTTCTCCGAGACGGCCGGAAAACAACTCGGAGACTGGCTCCGCGAGCACCCGATTCACTGACCGTGCCAGCCCGCCCCTGCGACCGAAAAAATTCTTAAAAGTCGCAGTGGAAAGCCGCACGAGAATCGGCAAAACTCCCCGTCATGCAACCGGTCGAGCACGAGCACTTCGTTAGTTGGAGCCAGTCGCCAGAGCAAATGGACGCCCTGTGGGAACTCGGCTGGCGTCATTTCGGCCCCATCTACTATCGCTACCGCGAAGCATGGACCAACGACGGACTTCGCCACGTCCGCCCACTCCGCATCGACATTTCTGCGTTCAAGCCTTCCAAGAGTCAGCGCCGCACGCTGCGCAAAAACAGCGACCTCGAAGTCCGCGTGCAACCGGTGAATATCGACGCTGAGCGCACGCGCCTTTTCGATCTGCACAAGCAACGCTTCGCCGACAATGTCCCGAATTCGCTCGAAGACTTTCTCGGCCCCGCACCGCAAATCGGCCCATGCCAGACCGTCGAGGTCGCAGCCTATCTCGGCGAGCGCCTCGTTGCCGCGAGCTATCTCGATGTCGGCAGCACCGGCGTCTCCAGCATCTACGCATTTTTCGACCCGGAGTTCGAAGACCGCCGCCTCGGCGTCGCGACGATGCTGTGGGAACTAATCTACGCACGCAGCACCGGAAAAACGTGGCACTACCCTGGTTACTGCTACGTAGAACCCAGCGGCTACGACTATAAGAAGCGCTTCCAGCCGATGTATTACTACGACTGGGAAGGATGGACCCATCGCGCGCTCCCGCCCGGTGAACAATGATTCGCGCTTGCGAAGCAAAAAAGGCGCTCGTCAATAAGACAATGCCTAAGTGATACCATCGTCCACAAATAAAGAGACGGATGAAAGTAGCGGGGCCGTCTCGGCCCCGTCGCGACACACAGTGTCGCAGCGCGGCAAGCGCCTTCGGCGCTCGGGGGCGGGACGCCCCCGCTACGACTCG
>JAYSTZ010000155.1:0-4346 GCA_043719365.1 Verrucomicrobiaceae bacterium
GGCGATGTGAGGAGCGAGACGGTGCAGGCAAGAATGAGAGCAGAGTATTTCATAGGCAGTTCGGAAAATGAGACGCGGGCATGATTCGCCGCATTCAAATAATGTTGAGCGATTTATTTGCAGCCCCAACAATGCCCGCGTTTCCAGACAAGTTCAACCCCGGCCGCGATCGATTCGCGCCGTCGAGCTATGCCGCTCCTTCGGTTATGCACAAAACCGGCGCGCAATCACGTCGGCTTGCATCACTTCATCCGGTCGAAATTGCGCTGCAAAATCTGCCAGTCGGGAACACCCGCGAGTTTCGTCTTTGCGTCGGAAATGAGCTTCGCTTCGTTTGCGTTTTTCGTCGGACGATTCGCTTTGTAGAATGTGCCGAACATGCCCGGCCACGGTTCGTCGCAGAGTTTGTATGCGGCGTATTCGTCGGTGACGTCGTGCTCCGCAGGAATCTCCGGGAAGGTGCCGCCTTTGCGCGGGATGGCGGCGTCGAACGCGCCGGGATAGAACTCCACGCATTCGCTCAGACACTCGATGAACGAGAAGCCGTCGTGATCCATCGCTGCTTCCATGAGCTTGAGGAGATGATTCACATTGGTCGCCGTGCTGCGGCCGACAAAAGTCGCGCCGGCGCTGATGGCCTGCTTCATCGGGTTGATCGGACGATCCGTGCTGCCGCCGATGTCGGTCTTCGATTTGAAGCCAATCGGCGATGTCGGCGATGTCTGCTTCTTCGTGAGGCCATAGACGAAGTTGTCCATGACAACATAGGTCATCTTGATGTTCTTGCGCGCGGTGTGCGTGAAGTGATTGCCGCCGATGGAAAATGCATCGCCGTCGCCACCGAATACGAACACGTGCAAGTCGGGGCGCGAGAGCGAAACGCCGCTGGCAAATGCGAGCGCGCGGCCATGAATGAAGTGCGCGCCATGGGCCTGCACAAAATACGGGAAGCGCGACGAGCAGCCAATGCCGGCTACGGTGCAGATGTTTTCGTGATGCATCTTCCGCTTCTCGATGAGCTTGTAATAGAGCGCGAGAACGCTGAAGTCGCCGCAACCGGGGCACCACGTCGGGTGGTCGGCGGCGGTTTCCTTTTTCGTCAGCGGCTTGCGATCCTCGTCGGCGAGCGGCGCAGGCACGGGTAGTGTGGCTGCGATGCCGGTGCGTGGGAGAATTTCGTTTTGTATGGAGATAGTGCTCATAAATTTTGGAAAAAAGTTCAGGCGGCGTGTGAATGCAGTGTGTCGATGGATTCGCGCACGAGCGTCAGCAGACATTGCGCAGCCGATTCGGCGTCGTCGAAGATATGCTCGTGTCCGGTGTCGAAAGGGGTTGTCGAGTTATTCAGTTCGGAAATTCCGTATCCCACACTTGGACTGTATTCCAATACAAACTCGTGGGTTCCCGGGTGAACATTCAAGAAAACCACGCCCGAGGGAAGTAAGCGCATATCCAGCGCGAGTCGTGGAGCGAGCTGGCGAAGGTCTTGAATGATGGACAGTAGACGAGGTGGCATGATCACAGGATTCCGCTTTTCTTGAAATATTCAAACTTTGCCGGAGGCAGGCCGTTGATTCTGATGGAACCGTCGGGAAAAAATATCATGACGTGGCGGCGCGTTTCGGCGCGGATGATGCCGTTTTCCAACTCAAAAATAAGATCGCTTTGAGGTGCATACATTCGGCCTGTGCGGGTTCGTGGCGGTGGATTCTCGCGGGTGATTGGGCAGTATTCATCTTCTACCTCCTCGATGAGGCGACAGACGAGCTTCAGTGATTCTGCCGCAGAGGGACATACAGGAGCAGCGGTCAACCGCTCGAAGAAAATCTTCAGTCGTTCGTGAAGTTCCATCCGTCATTGGATTACTTCGTCATGGCCAGTGCGCGCGTGAGAATTTCTTTCACTTTCCACGGCAGACCATCGGTCTTGGTGACGCTCTTGATGCGCGGATCGCAGTAGCGCGAGCGAAGCAGCGAAGCGAGCTGTCCGTGGCCGTAGAGACCTTCGTCGTTGATCTCGCAGACTACGACGTGGGTGAATCCGCTGAAAAGATTTTCGAGGTCGTTGGGGAGCGGGTTGATATACTTGATATGGAGGCCGGACACGGCCTCGCCTTGAGATCGTCCTAGCTTCACGGCTTCCTCGATCGGGCCTTTGCTGGAGCCCCAGCCGACGAGCAGAACGTGGCCTTCGGTCGCGCCATAAATTTTGGGAACCGGCAGTTCGCTGGCGAGCTTACGCAGCTTGTTGCGGCGCTTGGCGTTCATCTGCGTGTGCAGCTTGCCGGAGCCGGTCGGATGGCCGAGTTCGTCGTGCTCAAGTCCCGTGGCGACGGGATATTTTCCGCTCGCGATTCGAGTGCCGGGCGCGAGATGACGCGTGACGCCGTCCGGAGCAGAAAGGTCATAAGGCTTGTGGTCCGCGACGGGCGTGAAGTCCGGCGAGATGTCCTGACAGATGGTCTGCAAATCGGGGCAGGGGAATGCCTCGATGCGCGTGGCAATCGCCTGGTCGCTGAGAATGATGACCGGTGTGCTAAATTTGCGCGCGATGTTCACCGCCTCGATCGCGGTGTAGAAGCAATCCTCGACGCTCGCCGGTGCGAGCACGACGCGCGGGCTGTCGCCGTGTCCGCCGAAGCACGCGATGTTCAAGTCACTCTGTTCCTGATTGGTCGGCATTCCCGTGCTCGGGCCACCGCGCTGGACGTCGATAATCACGACTGGCATTTCCGCCATCACGGCCCAGCCGAGGGCTTCCGTCTTGAGCGAGATTCCGGGGCCGCTCGATCCGGTGACGGCCACGCGCCCTGCGTAGCTGCCGCCAATTGCCATGGATATTGCCGCGATTTCGTCTTCGGTCTGGATAAAAGAGCCGCCGTATTTCGGAAGTTCGCGACGGAGGAGCTCCATGATTTCGCTCCACGGAGTAATCGGGTAGCCCGCGCCAAAGCGCACGCCCGCCGCGATGATGCCGTAAGCGAGCGCTTCGTTGCCGCTCATGACGACCTGCGCTGCGCCCGTGTGCTCGGCGTGCTCAAACTTGAATGATTCGATGAGGCCCTGAATCTGGTGGCCGTAACCTCCATTGAAGCAGTCCAGCGCGTTCTTCACGATGGACGGGTCTTTTCCGCCGAAGCGTTCCTCGATGAGCTTCGTCAGCTTCGGCACATTCAGGTCGAACATGCGGGCGATCAGTCCCAGCGCGTAGATATTCTTGCCCTTGTCGCGTCCGGTGCCGCCGATGGCCTCGACGGTGAGGCTCGAAATCGCGACGCCGACATGGCGGTAAGTCCCGAGGAGTTCCTCGTTCGGTTTCATATGGTCCGAATCGTAAAGCACGATGCCGCCATGTTTCAGCGAGCTGATGTGGTTCGCGTAGCTGTGGTCGTAAAAGCAGAGGAGTACGTCCGCTTCATCGCCTGCGCTGAGCACCTCGCCGGAGCCGATGCGCACTTGGAAAATGGATGGTCCACCCGAGATGGTGGACGGGATGGTCATGAACGTCATGACCTCCTGTTCGCTGCGTCCCGCGAGTCGTGCGAGGAACCCCCCGATGGCCTGGATGCCGTCTTGAGAATTACCCGCAATGCGGATGACGCTCTCGGAGATTGTGGAAGATTGTGGGCTGCCTTGCGGGCTGGCTGTTGCCGTGTTGTCGCTCATGGTTTTGTAAAGAAGAGAAAGACGATTGGGGGCGCGACGCTACCAGTAAACCTCAAGCCGTCAAGAATCTCGAATCGTCACTTTTGCGATTAATTCCAGCAGCGCGATTCGTCGCAGGAAGGTTGCACCGACCCATTTCCGAGTATTGATTTACCGCGTTCGGGCAGACCCGAAAAAACGAAAAAATTGCCCTTGAATGGGTTTTCAGGGGTTTAGCCGCAGTGTGATGTAGAATCCGCGTAGCGGAAAAACAAGAATAGCCGTGGGTGAGTCAAACGCAGGAAGAGATTTGCCGCGTAGCGGCTTAACAAAAGACGACGAACGCTGTTGTTATCCCGATAAATCGGGACACATCGTTGTCGCGCGGTTCCGTGGGCTCGTTCCTCACCCACGGCTATTGTTCTTGGTGCTGCTCCGCAGCAACTGCTGCGAAGACTCATCGGATGTCCTTACACCACAGCAAAGCTGAAATGGAGTGGGAATTGGGGTGGTGGGCGAGGTGGTCCGGGTGACGTTGGAGGGTGTGATTAAAAGTGGAATGCTGCCGTAGTAGGACAGGCATCCTGCCAGGCGCGGTGGGATGGGGCTTCCAGCCAAAGATGTTCGGCGTAGCGATTGCTGCGGGGCTTGAATCGTAGGCGGCTGGGCGCAATTATGGGTATTTATGCGCGGGACGCGGGG
>JAYSTZ010000156.1:0-1901 GCA_043719365.1 Verrucomicrobiaceae bacterium
ATCACGCTGACGCACGCGAGTTCCCGGCGATTAACGAGGGCTCCATCGACGTAGTGATCACGTCACCTCCTTACCCAAATGAAAAAGACTACACCCGCACGACGCGGCTTGAGTCGGTGATTCTCGGGCTCATCAATACGAAGCAGGAACTTCAAGCATTGAAGCGAGGGAAGCTCCTCCGCTCTAACACGCGCAATGTTTATAAGGGCGACAGCGACGACTCTTGGGTAGCGGATCATCCAGAGATCCAGCGGCTCGCGACCGCTATCGAAGCGCGAAGGATTGAACTTGGGAAGACCAGCGGCTTTGAGCGTTTGTACGCGAAAGTGACGACGCTTTATTTTGGGGGAATGGCTCGGCACTTTTCTGAAATGCGGCGGTTTCTTCGCCCCGGTGCGAGGTTGGCATACGTCGTTGGCGATCAAGCGTCATTCCTACGCGTGATGATTCGGACGGGGCGAATCCTCGGCCAATTGGCACAGTCACTCGGCTATGAGCTCGAATCCATCGACCTCTTCCGAACACGGCTGGCGACTGCGACGCGGGAGCAACTTCGGGAAGAAGTCGTTGTACTTCGCTGGCCGGGCTGATCTATCTCCAATATGAGCAATAACCGATACACTCAGATCCTCGAAAAAATCTTCTTTGCCCATTACAAAAAGGGCGACTCATCCGTAGCGTTTAGCCGGAATGAAATCGAGAGCACGGCCGCCGAATTCGGGATCAAGCTACCCAAGAACATTGGAGATTTAATTTACACATTTCGCTTCCGGTCCGAACTTCCGGTATCCATCCGGGAGGTTGCGCCTACTGGGAGGGAGTGGGTAATAAAGCTTTCAGGGAAAGCCCATTACCGCTTCGTTGCAGAGAAGGCATGGATCATCGCGCCGAATGAAAACCTGATTCGAATTAAAGTACCCGACGCAACACCGGGGATTATTGCGCTCTACGCGCTCACCGATGAACAGGCCCTCCTCGCACTCGTGCGTTACAACCGGTTGGTTGATATATTTACCGGTGTCGCATCCTACTCGCTTCAGAACCATCTCCGCACGACCGTTGCCGAGATTGGGCAGGTCGAGGTGGACGAAATATATGTAGGATTGGATCGTCGGGGCGCTCACTTCGTATTTCCCATGCAGGCAAAAGGTGGGCGAGACCGCATGAGTTCGGTGCAGATCGAGCAGGACATTGCGCTCTGTGCGGAGAAATTTCCGAAGGTCATTTGCCGAGCATTGGGAGCGCAATTTTTGCAGGACGGTGGGATCGCTATGATGGAATTTGCAAAAACCGATGATGGTATCAAACTTGTCTCTGAGCGCCACTATCAATTAGTTCCCAAAGATGCACTCACAGACGCGGACATTGAACGCTATCGTGAGATGGGAGATTCGACTTAGCCGTAGGGAAGACGAGGTCCGGCGAGAAAGAATAAAGTGTCGATGCACGGACCGCTGACACCGCTGCGCCCTGTTCATGCAGCCAAATCCTCAACCGCCGCGATTGCACGGCGCGGATATCGCATCTACACGAGTGCGCATGATTGGACGGCTCCTTGCATTTTCCACCTGCTTTCTCACCGGCTTATGACCGCATTTTTACGCATGAATCTCCCCGTGACCGAAATTCGCTCTGGACGGAATCACGAATACTGCGCGGAGGTTTCACGGTGAAGGGTCGTGTGTGGGCCGTGCTGCTGGTCGGCTTTTGCTGCTGGCACGCGGTGACCCTGATCGCGTGCATCGTGCCGAGGAAACCCGGCGGGAAGGAGCGCGGAAACCGTGCGCTGAACTTCTACCAGCTCTTCGCCAGCGGAGATCAGATGTGGAACATGTTTGAGACAATCCCGCCGCATCACTCCCTTGATACGCGGATCGAGTTGGACGACGGGCACGGCGGCA
>JAYSTZ010000157.1:0-10784 GCA_043719365.1 Verrucomicrobiaceae bacterium
TCCTACTCACCGCCAGCAGGCTGGCTTGCAAAAGCGGCAGCAGGCTGCCGCACTCCAAAGCCTTCGGCGCTTGCAAATGACGCTATTTTAGCCGTTCCGAGTCGCTGTCGTTTGTGGCGATTTGATCGTATTTGAAGCTGCTGATTGTTTTCACCCACGCTGGAGTCACGGCGGCTTTGAACGCACGGGCGCTGCACCATTTCCAATCCGAGCCAACCTTTACCAAACCGTGATGCACGGCGTTTTGATGCACGTAATGCAGCCGCGCGAGGTAGCTGCGCTGATGCGTGATGTGTGTCTCGCGGAAGTTGTGCCAGAGCCGCGTGCGGCCCGGTTTTCCGTCGCGTCGGTTGAGTTCCTTGGTCGCGAGACTATGGAGTTTTTGCACCATCGTGCGGAGCGATTCCGCGCTGTCCTGCGAGTCGGGGTTGTGGCCGATGAAGTGATAGTGATTGGAGAGAATCGCCCACGCTTCGAGCGTCCATCCGAACTCTTCGGTGAGGGCAAAGAGCAAATCCTGAAACCAGTCTTTCATGTCGTTTGCCGCAAGAAGATGCCTGCGCTCTGTGGCACGCGCGGTGAGGAAATAGACGCCAGCCTCTTGCAAGCGATGAGGCGGCGCATGTGGCCAATCGCGAGTGCCTTTCACACAGTCGTCATTTTCCGGGAGCAAGGGTTCTTCTTTCATCGGTGTGTGGCTATATCGGAGCGGGTGGGTTTGCAACTGCGCCCCAGTCGAATGTTGCCGCGAGCGCGGAAAGCGATTACTTTCGCTCTATGAATCGCACACTCGAACAACGCGTAAAGTCGCTGGAGCACGATATGCAGACGGTGAAGGTCGCCTCCGGCAAAGGCTGGCTGGATACTTTTGGGACCTTTGTGGACGATCCGCTGTTTAAGGCGGCGATGGATGCCGGTGAGTCGTGGCGGAAGGAGCAGACTTGCGAGAAGAAAGGCAGCGATGTTCGCCATCCGCAGCAACACTCCGATTGACCCCGCCCATCCACGGGAACACCTTCCGCACATGGGAAAAGTCATCGCGAAATTCACGCTTACCAACTACTCGGACCTTATCGCCAAGCAGCTCAAAGTCCTCAAAGGCAAGCCGCGCACGGTGGAGGTCGAGGCGCTTGTTGATACTGGTACGACGCGCCTTTACCTGAAGCCCAGCGTCATCAAAAAACTCGGCCTCGCCAAGACTGGCACCGTGAACTCCCGCACGACGAACGGCAATCGGGAGCGCAACGTCTATGCCCCGGTGAAAATGGAAATGATGGGGCGCTCGGGAGAATTTGCCGTCGTGGACATTGACGAAGATGTGCCGAATCTTCTCGGGCAGATTCCCCTCGAATACCTCGATCTCGTCGTTGATCCAAAGAATCAGTGCCTCCGTGGCAACCCCGAGCACGGAGACAAGCTGATGACTGAGGAATACTGACACCGAGAACAACGGAGGCGGAATCTTAATACACCGTGGACTGCGTGTCCCGACAGGTCGGGATCGCCGCCGTCACTCAAGCGAGTTGTTGGCTGCGCCACCCTTCGTGTTCGAACGGCGGTGACAGACTGACTGTTCAGTCCGCCCCAGCTTGGCAATCGTTTGACACTCGGGAGTCAATTCCTTTATGGAGCCTGCTTCTCGCTCCATGAATATTCCGATGAACGCGAAACGTCTGTTTCTATCCACAGTGCTCGCGTTTGCGATATTGTGGGTTGGCGACTTTTTCGTTCGCTGGGCTTGGAGTCCACCGGTGGCTTTGGCGTCCGGAGACACTTGGGGATTGAGTGCGGGGACTCCGCCGGGTGCCGGCTGGCTGGTTGCCGGACAGGTCGTTACCGCGGCGATTTTCGCGGCGTTTTGGATCGGGGGCGTCGCGGCGCATGCGTCTTTCAAGGGGGCCGCGGTCGTCGGGGTGGCTGCGGGTCTGGTCAGCCAGGCGACTTCGCTCACGTGCCACGAGGTTGGGCCTGTGACGCTGGCTTTAGCGTGGCAGTGGCTGGTTGCTGGGACTTTTCAAGGGATGTTGCTAGCCATCGCATTTAGCGTCGCGTCGCGGTGGAGGGATTCGCGAACCGTGCGTCTTTCGGTGTTGCGGGCGGCGCTGGCGATAGTGCCGACGTTCTTGCTCTTTGCCGGCGCGGAAGGCGCGCTGCGGGTTGCAGGCTCTGGGTTTGATCCGCATTTTTTCATCCCAGCGAAGGACGGGGAGTTGCGCGCGAATGAGCGGTTTGCGTGGCGATTCATGCCGGGCGCGCTGGCTCGTTCCCCTGCTCCAGAGCGGATTGCGGTGCCGAAGCCGCCCGGCACGCGGCGCGTGTTCCTGCTCGGGAGTTCGGCGGCGATGGGGTATCCGAGCCCGGCGTTTGGCGTGGGTCGGGTGCTGGAGGTGATGCTCCGCGCGGCGCATCCCGAAGTGCGGATCGAGGTGATCAACACTGCGATGACGGCGATCAATTCACACGTCGTAGCGGAAATTGCGCGGGAGTGCGTGCGCTACGAGCCGGACGTATTCGTCGTTTACACCGGGAACAATGAAGTCGTGGGTCCGTATGGTCCCGGCACTGTCCTCAGCGCTGTGCGAAGCAACCGTCTTTTCATTCGCGCAGGGATCGTGGTGTCATCGTTGCGAGTTGGTCAATGGGCGAGCCGTCTCGCCGCAGGGAGCGCGCCGGTCCGATGGGGCGGGATGGAGATGTTTGCGGGCAACGCGATCCCCGCGGGCGATCCGCGACTGGCTGGGGTGGTGGAAAACTACAGGGCGAACCTCGCCAGTATCTGCGCCAGCGGGGCGAGTGCCGGGGCGCGAGTCATTTTATGCACGGTGCCGGTGAACCTCCGCGACCTTGCGCCGTTCGGATCACCCGAGGCCGCCGCCCGGTTTGCGCGCGGACGGGAGTTGGTGGACGAGGGAAAGGTCGTGGAAGCCGGCGAGAATTTTGCAGCGGCGCGGGATTTGGATTCGATACGCTTTCGTGCCGACTCGGCGCTTGTGGCCGCGGCCCGCGCAGTGGCGGCGGAGGAGGCCCGCCCGGGGCTGGCGCTCGCCGACCTCGCGGCGGGGCTGGAGAAGCGCTCCGATGGCGCGCCAGGCAGCGATTTTTTTCTGGAGCATGTGCATTTGAACTTCGCGGGGAACTACGCCGCTGCGCTCATCATCCTCGACGCGATCGAGCCGGGTGCTGCGAGTCGCGCACCGGACGCCGAGGCGTGTGCCGCGGCGCTTGCCTTTACTCCGTGGGACGCCGCAGCCGGAGCGAAGATGGTGCTCGATTTACTGGCGCGCCCGCCATTCGGTCCGCAACATGACAATCTGCGCAGGAAGGCGCGCGAATCACTCGCCGAGGCGCAGGCGAAAATGCGCGCGGCGGACGCAGTCGGGGCCGCAAGAGCGGTGTATGAAAAGGCGACTCGGGAACGCCCGGACGATTTCTGGATCGCGTCGAACTTCGCCAGCTTCCTTGCGCAGACGGGCGACGCGGCTGCCGAAACCGCCGTCCGTCGCCGGGTCGTCGCACTGCGCGCCGAGGTTGCATCGACCAAGGTGGAACTTGCGCGGGTGCTGTGGAAATCCGGCGGGGAGATGGAACCGCGCGGGCTCCTGGCGACCGCAGAAAAACAAATGCCGGGGAATGCCGCGCTTATGAAGTCCATCGCGGATGTTTTCCTTGAGAACAAGCAGTTCGACGACGCCGCGAAACATTTGCGCGCCGCGCTGGCCATACAGCCCGAGTATCCATCGGCGCAGATCAATCTCGCCGCCATCGCGCAATCAAAAGGGGATTTAGCGGAAGCGGAGAAGCTACTGCTCGCTGCGCTGGCGGTGCAGGATGACGCAGCAGCCCGCACGAATCTCGGGAACCTGCTCGTCCGTCAGCGTCGCACGGCGGATGCGCTGCCGCATTTCGAGTCCGCAGCCAGACTCGAGCCCCGCGACATTGGAGCGCGCCAGAATCTCGGTGCCGCTCTGCTCGCCGTGGGAAAGCTCGCCGAAGCGGAGACGGCTTTTCGCAAAGTGATGGAACTCGACGTCCGCAATGTTCGCGGTGAGTTCAGCCTCGGGCAAATCAGCGCACGACGCGGCGACTGGCTCGATGCTGAACTACGCTGGAGAGCGGTCCTTTCACGCCAG
The DNA here is from genome assembly GCA_043719365.1 of Verrucomicrobiaceae bacterium. Classification (GTDB taxonomy): domain Bacteria; phylum Verrucomicrobiota; class Verrucomicrobiia; order Chthoniobacterales; family Chthoniobacteraceae; genus SXWH01. Next base: position 4,131 of record JAYSTZ010000157.1, read on the forward strand.
CCGGGCTTCCTCCCTGCGGCACGCGAGCTTGCGTGGTTGCTTGCAACTGCCCCCGACGATTCCGTGCGCCGCTCAGACGAGGCGGTTTCCATCGCAGAACGTCTGCGGGAGGTAGCGGCAGATGCCCCGGCCGTGCTCGATGCCCTGGGTGCCGCCTACGCAAATGCCGGTCGTTTCGACGAAGCCGTATTCAACGCGAGCCGCGCCGCAGACCTCGCAGAAAAAGCGGGCGACCCGACCGCCGCGGAAATCCGAGAGCGCGTCACGCTCTACCGTGCCGGACGGCCATTTCGCACGAAGCTTTAAAGCCGCCGCCGAGCTACTCGCCGCATCCCTCCTTGCGAGGTTGCGAGAGGAGCTGCGGTTGTGCATGGTAGGGCGATGTCGGATGATATTCCTTTTTGTCTGGAGAATGCGCGGTGCCCGATTTGCGGGCGGGCGAATTCGTGCCGAATGGAGACCGGGGAGGCGTATAAAGGGGCGTGCTGGTGTGCGGCTCCGCAGGTGTCGGAGGCTGCGATGCGGCGGATGCGGGATACGCTGCCGGAGGGTCGCTGTTTGTGCTTTGATTGTTTGTCGGCGATTGCGGCGGAGCCGGAGGTCGCGTGGAGCACTTTGCGAAGCAGGCATTCTTGACGATGCTGCCGTGGAAGGGCACATGTTGGGCAACTGATGGATAAATCCGAGCTTCGATTGGACCCGCTGACGCGGGAGTGGACGGTGTTTAATGAGAACCGGTCGTTGCCGCCTTCGCAGGTGCCGGACGCTGAAGAGGCGCTGGATCCGTCGCCGTTTCTGGCGGGGCTGGAGCGGTTTTCTTCGCACACGCTTTTCCATGCGGAGGGGGCGGATGGGTGGCAGGTGCGGGTGGTGCCAAATCGTGCGCCAGTGCTGGGGATCGAAGCGAATCCATCGGGGACGGAGGACGGAGTGTACTCGCGACTGGGTGGTTTTGGGGCGCACGAAATCGTGATTGAAGATCCAGGAGATCGGCGTTTTTCGGAGCTGGGCGCGGGGGAGATGGCGCAGGTGGTAGAGGCGTGGCGGGCGCGGATCGAAGATTTGATGCGGGATACGCGGCTGACATCGTTTGCGGTGGTGAAGAACGAGGGGCGCGCGGCGGGGCAGACGGTGGCGCATAGTATCAGCCAGGTCGTGGCGATGGGGATTGTGGCACCGGCGCTGCGGCGGAAGCTGGATGCGGCGCGGGTGCATTTTGCAGCGCTCGGGCGGTCGCTTTTTTCCGATATCGTGGAGGCGGAATTGCGCGTGCGGGAACGGGTGGTGTGTGAAAACGCGGGGTTCGTGGTTTTTTGTCCGTATGCGGCGCGGACTCCATTTGAGATCGCGATTTGGCCGAAGCGGCATGGGGCGGATTTTCATCGGATCACAGCGGACGAAGTGGGGCAGTTGGGCGATGCGCTGCATTGTGCGATGGGGCGACTGGATGCGGCACTGAATTCTCCGGCGTATCATTTACTGCTGACGACGGCACCGTCGGCGGGGCGCGTGACGGAGGAGTGGCCGATGATGCATGAGGAATTTTGCTGGCATGTCCATGTGATGCCGCGTTTGCACCCGGTGGGAGGAATCGAGATTGCGACGGGTTGTCATGTCAACGGGGTGTGGCCGGAAGTGGCTGCGGACTTTCTGCGGGACCGGGAGGTGCAATCGTGACGGGGCGGCACGTTTTTTATGAGGGGCGGGTGCAGGGCGTGGGGTTTCGCTGGAGCACGAAGAATCTGGCGCGGGGATATGATGTGACGGGCTGGGTGAAGAACCTGCCGGATGGCCGCGTGGAGCTGCAGGCGTGCGGCGAGACGGCAGAGGTGGAGGCTTTTTTGGAAGCGATCGAGGCGAGCGAGCTAAAGTCACACATCAAGTCCGTGGACGTGCAGGTGGTTCCCGCGTTCGTGGTGGCGGGGTTTGATATTGTGAAGTGAGCGGGGAGTCCGGCTGTGATTGGTCGCAAGCGCGATGGCACCCACGCCAAGGGGCTTGCGACCAATCACAAATCACAAATCACAAATCACGCGGCTTCCCCTACTCTCCTTCGGCGATCTTCTTGCATGCCTGAAGGTCGAGCTTGCCGCTGGCGAGGATGGGGATTTTTTCGATCTGCTGAATTCGTTTTGGGATCCAGAGGTTGGGGAGACCGGCGGCGGTGAGGGCGTCGCGCAGTGCTTTGCTGTCGATGGGGCGGGTGGTCAGGACGACGAGGGCTTCGCCTTTTGCCTCGTCGGGGATGGAGGTAAGCATGATGATTCGTTCGCCTTCGCTGGTGAGGGCGAGGGCTTCGACGATTTTGGTTTCGACGGTTTCGTGGGGGACCATTTCGCCGCCGATCTTGGAGAATCGCGAAAGGCGGCCTTCGATGAATAGGAATCCGTCTTCGTCGAACCGCGCGAGGTCGCCTGTGCGGAACCAACCGTCGTGAAGGACGTCAGCGGTGCGCTCGGGGTCGTCGAGGTAGCCTTCGAATACATTGGGGCCTTTGAGCCAAAGCATGCCAATGCTGTGGAGCGAGAGCGGACGATCGGTTTCCGGGTCGCGAATTTCGGCTGCGAGGCCCGCGATGAGTTTGCCGGAAGAGCCGAGGCGGGCAGTGGGCTGGTCGGCTACGTCGGGGCGGTTCGGGAGATTGAACGATGCGGCGGGCGCGGTCTCAGTGAGGCCGTATCCTTGCATGACGGGGACACCGAAGCGCTGCTCAAATGCGAGAGCGAGTTCGTCGGGGAGCTTCTCGGCACCGGTGACGGCGAGGCGCACGGACTTGAGCTGGTGGGGCTCGGCGCGCTTCATGTAGCCGCGGAGAAATGTGGGAGTGGCGAGCATGACGGTCGCTTTATGCGCCTCGATAAGGTCGGCGCATTTTCCGGTTTCGAGCGGGTTCGGGTAGGTGACGACTTTGACGCCCTCCGTCATGGGAAAGATGAGGCACACGGTCGCGCCGAAGCTATGGAAAAACGGGAGCGCGCCCATGATGACATCGGACGGACCGAGGTCGAGCATCTCCCCAAACTGGTTGGCGTTGGAGAGGAGGTTGCGATGGGTGAGGACGACGCCCTTCGGCTCGCCGCTGCTGCCGCTGGTGAAGAGGAGGAATGCTTCGTCGCGGTCCCCTTTCGCGGATATCCCTACGATGCGGCGCAGAACGCCATACGGCAGGAGCTTCGCGAGCAGCGCCCAGCGGATGGCGGAAGACTTGATGGTGGGTATGATCTTCTCCAGCAACAGTTCGCGCTCCGGCCACGGAAAATCCTTCAGTTTCGCCCGGACGGGGCCTGCGGTGATGCAGAAGCGGATGCCTGCTTTGCGAATGCAGGACTCAAGCGCGGAGCGGCCGGAGGTGAAGTTTAAGTTCACCGGTATCTTCCCCGCGAGGAGAACGGCGAGGTTGGCAATCATCGCGCCTTTCGACGAGGGCATAACGATGGCGATCCGCTTTTCCGGGACTTGCGCACGAATGAGCCGACTGAGCGCGAGGCCTGCGGCAAGGAGCTGCGTGCGGGTGAGCGAGGAGCCGTCCATCCCGTCGGTGACGATGATGCGCGAGCCATCCCGTGAAAGGGTTTTCAGGCAGGCTGCTGCGAGGTTTCCCGAGAGGAACGCGCGCTGCTGGTAGCACTGCTCGCCGAGCGACAGAAAGAGCTGGCGGACGACATCGACGCCGGCTTCCCGGGGATCGAGCGGCGCACCAAATGCAACGGTGACCGGGTATCGAAATGCGCGGGGCCATTTCCAAAAGAAGCGCCCGCCCCGAAAGCTGAAAATGCTGCCCCAAAGCTGGTCCATCCAAGTCGCAACGACGGGCACTTTGGCCTGTCGCGCGATGACTTCGTAGCCCCGCTGGAGCCGGAGCAACGTGCCGCTTCGCGAAAGCGAGCCCTCCGGAAAAATGCAGACGACTTCGCCCCGCTTGAGCGCGTCGATCGAGTGCTTCATCGTTTCTTTTGCCCGCGTGTTCGAAATGGGCAGGACACCAAAAAATCGCATCAGAGGCGCGAGCCTGCGCGAACGATAGTAGTCCTCCCAAACGATGAAGCGAATGGGCCGCGGACATGCCGCCTGAAGGATGACTGCGTCAATCCACGTGAGGTGATTCGGAAGGAGCAGAAACCCGCCGGGAGGCAGTGTTTCGGCCCCTCTGACGTTCACCCGATAGATGAGTCGGAAGAAGAATAGGACGACGGTTCGGACGAGCCAGACGGCGAATGGTGGCGTTTCTTGTGGCGTGGGCACTCGGTGAAAATAGCGGGCGCCCGTTGCGTTGCCAAGGCTGGCCCGAAATTAAAGAACGCGGCGTTCTCCCGTGCGACTGCTGCGAACGGTATCGAGCGTGGAGCGGACCTGCGTGAGGAGCTTGTCCTTCGTGTAAGGCTTGGGCAAAAAACCCTTCAGTCCCTTGGCAAGCATATTGCGAATTTCCTGCTGCTCGGCAAATCCACTGCTGAGCATCACGGTCGCGCCAGGCTTGAGTTTTTGGATTTCCTCGAATACTTCCGCTCCATCCATGATGGGCATGGTGAAATCGAGAATCACCAGCGCAATCTCGTCCTTCATTCGCGCGTAGGTCGCCAGGGATTTAAAGACGTCCGTCATCGCGATAACGCGGTATCCCTCTGTGGCGAGCACCGCAGTGGCGAGGTCCAGGACGATTTGCTCGTCGTCGATCATCATGATCAACTCTTTCGTTCCTCCGGGATTCTGGATCGAAATCTCGGCGGGCTTGGCGGCAGGAGCGGGAGCGACTGCTTTCGCCTGCGCCTTGTCCAACGTATCCGTGGCCCCGCCAAGCTTCGCAGCCATTTGCGCTGTGACCGTCTGCGCACGGTCCAGCCCCTTGGATAGGAAAGAATAATAACGAAGCGCCTCGGTATCGTTCGCGCAAAGCGGATGAAGGGCCTTGCTCGACTCCGCGATGACTTGCAGGAGGTTGTTCAAGTCGTTGGCCGTGGAACGCAACCACCGGATATCGTCGTTCTCAAGCATTTGGACTCACCCCTTTGTTAGATCCCGGCTTCCCCGCGGACGGCCCACCACAAGCTTGCGGCGATTGCGAAAACAACGATGAAAAACGAACTGATACTGAGCATGTAGTGACGGATCGTGTCATAATTTTATCCCTCAAGTCAAACATGTTCTGTGCTAGAAAACTGCTTCCCTGAAGAAATCACACCCTATCCATCCTCAGCCGCCGAATCTGGTCGAACCTGCTCTGCGGCTATTTCAAGCGATCCGGCAATTTCCCGGATTCGGCAGGTGTCTGAGTTGTTTCGAGCGGCTTCCCCGCCTTTTTCCAGGCGGACAATCCTTCGGCAAGATGATACACGGTCGGGAACTTTGATTTGGAAAACACCGCCTCTATCGCGGCTTTGCTGCGACGCCCGCTCTGGCAGTGCACCAAAACCGGCTTATTGTGGTCCAATCCCCCGAGGTTCTTCTCGAAGTCGGCGTCGAGCGCATTGATGTTCTTCGCGCCTTTGATGTGGTCGTGCTCGAATTCATCCTCGGTGCGCAAGTCGATCACCGTCACGCCTGAGGCGATGAGCTTTTCGGCTTCGTCAGGAGTCACGTTGACGATTTTTGCAGCCGCCGTGGCCGGCGCTGCAGGCTCCTTTTTTTCCTGCCCTGAAAGCGGGACGGACAAAGCGATCACGGTGACGGCGAAAAAGGTTGAGAGTTTCATGCAGCCACAATGCCCATCGCAAGCCGCGGTGCAATCGCGAAGATCGCAGATTCCACGCAGCCGGGAGGAACCGCAGGCGCGAAAATCCGACTTCCATCACTCGCCTCTCGACACATTGGAGCGGCCCTGTTTGAAAACGAGGCGTATCGCTCTCTGTAAATATGATTGGCTCTATTTCTTCAAACATACCGTCCGGCCCGCTCGACCAGAAATGGGAGAAGCACAAATTCGAATCGCGGGTCATCAATCCCGCGAATAAGCGGAAGTATTCCGTCATCGTTGTGGGCTCCGGCCTCGCGGGAGCCAGCGCGGCGGCGACGCTCGCGGACCTTGGATATTCCGTGAAATGCTTTTGCTACCAGGACTCGCCGCGCCGTGCGCACAGCATCGCGGCGCAGGGCGGAATCAATGGAGCGAAGAACTATCAGGGCGATGGCGACTCGGTGCACCGGCTCTTCTACGACACGGTAAAAGGCGGCGATTTCCGCGCACGCGAGGCCAACGTGCATCGGCTCGCGGAGGTGTCTGTGAACATCATCGATCAATGCGTGGCGCTCGGCGTCCCCTTCGCGCGCGAATACGGTGGGCTGCTCGCGAATCGCTCGTTTGGCGGCTCGCAGGTGTCGCGGACTTTTTACGCCCGCGGGCAGACGGGGCAGCAGCTTTTACTTGGTGCATATTCGTCGCTGAACCGCACGATCGCACAAGGCACGGTGCAGATGTTCCCGCGCACAGAGATGCTGGAACTGGTCGTCGTCGATGGTCATGCGAAAGGAATCGTCGTGCGCGACATGGTGACGGGCGCAGTGACTTCGCACGCGGCAGACGCGGTCATTTTGGCCACGGGCGGATACGGGAACGTCTATTACCTTTCCACGAATGCGAAGGGATGCAACGTCACGGCGACGTGGCGCGCGCACAAGAAAGGCGCGCTTTTCGCGAACCCGTGCTTCTCGCAGATTCAC
>JAYSTZ010000158.1:0-4318 GCA_043719365.1 Verrucomicrobiaceae bacterium
CCCGTGTCGTGGAGATGGGTGCTCGCACTGTGCCGGGAACAACGCTCCCAAGCGACGGCATCGAGAGCGTGCGCTACGCGGAGAACTTCAAAACCTATCCGCTCGGCCGCTATGTCGATCCGAACAACTCGCGGGTCATGCACGAAGGGCATAGCATCTATCGCGTCGAGACGACGGCGAAATGGAATCTCCACCCAAATGAGCCCGTCGCCGTGCCGCTCGGGCCAACGATCCATGCGCCCGACGGTGCCCGGCACACTGCGGCGGTCGGGGATGAATTGGTGGCGGAACTCAACCGGCAGAAAGAAGCAACGAAGACAGTCATTCAGGGCGGGCAGGTCGTCTCGCAAAAGCTCGGCGAGCTGACGACTGCTCTTCAAAAAACGCAGCAAATCGCGACGCAAAACATCCAGCTCAAGCAAGAGGCGAACACCACCAAACAGCGACTCGACGCTCTTGAAGAAGAACTCCGCAAGCAGCCGGCCATCACACCAGCACCCGCGGGCAGGACTCGCCCGGACGAAAAGCCCGAATGGTAGGACACAACCTGTTTTTCAACCAACAAACCAGCAACCTAACTATGCCAAATACGCAACAAGCCACCATCGAACTAAACCCTGACAAGTATCAGCTCTACGTCGCTGCCGACAAAGAGATCGGACAACGACTCGGCCACTCGCCCGGCCCGGAGTTTCTTATGTCCCTGATGCTGGAAAACGAAGAGGACTCCGCCGATTTGGCGGACCTCTATTGCCACACCGTATTGCGTCACGCGAACGGCTAACCACTAACACCCGAAAAACTACTACTTATGCTCAAAGGAAAACCAAAACCAGAGTCCGGCGACGCGGGGCAGGAAGGCCAGCAGCCGCAGTTTAAGGAGAACCCGCAGGTCAACGCGAAGATCGACGACTACATAAAGAACAATCCGAAGTATTGGGACTACATTCAATCCATGACGCCGGAGCGCATGGCCCGCGCGCTAGTCCTGACGGAAATCCAGAAGGAAGACCGCACGCAGAAGATGGAGAAATCCATCCTGCGGAAACTCGACGAAAACCCGGAGATGAAGCAGAGCATTCAGAACATGGTGAAGAACATGCCCGAAGAGCAGCGGGAAAAGGCGGTGATTTCCATTGCCCGCCAGACGATGAGAGCCACCGCGCCGAAGCAGATTCCGGCTGCGGCGGGCGTGAAGGTCTGACCTTCGACTGCCCACGCCGCGCCACCACACAAAGACTTTCGCCTTTCCGCGTCGCCTTCGCTGCCGCGGGCTTGCTCCAAAGGCGAAAGACTTTGTTCCCCCGCCTGCCACGAAAGCGAATGATGTCGCCGCTCCACGTTGTTGCGCGCCCACATCGGGGTGGCGGAATCCGCCGGTGAAAGTTGCTCCACCGGCGGAGCCGTCCCGCCAGCGTTTGCATTCATCGTGTGGATTGTGATTCGACGAATTGCCAATCATTCGACCAGAGCTGACGGCGGCAGTGCGACACCTTCGCGGGCGGGGGAGATTCCAGACGGCTTCTACCGCCAAAAATTGAAGGAGGCGCTTGGCGCGGGCGTTGAGGCGTTGAACGATCCCGAAATCGAAAAGAGGGTGGAAGCCTACTTCCACGAGAATCCGAGTTTCAGCCGCGACGCGGTGCATGTCGCCGCCGTCGCGTGCCAGTTCAAAAAGGAGCAGATCATGGCGAGCCGTTCCCAGGAGATGGCACCGCGGCAAGAAACATTTTCCCGATCGCTCTCGATTTGATATGTTGAAACGCAACGGGAATTCGACGGCGCAGCAGCCAGAACAGCAGTTGAGCTTGTTCGATTTTCTGCCATCCAGAAAGGACACATCCGATGACCACCTACCCACTAACCGGCTACGGCCTCATGGCGAAACGCCACTGGACGGAGTTTTGTCCGCAAATGGTGAAGGAACTCACGGCGAAGGGCACGCTAACGGAAGCTCTCTACGAGGCGCAGGAGACGACTTTGGACGAAATGGAAGTGCTCACGCGGAAGCTGGAGACGGAACAGAAGCTGACGCCGCAACAGGCCCACGACCAGGCTTGGGAGATGATCCGGGAGAAGTATATTCTCCGGCCAGCGGAAGAGAGCCTGAGCGTCTAAACACCGGCAACTATCGCATCCGCGCCGAGGATGCGTTGGGCTCCGGTTCGCTCAAACAAAAGTGCCGCGACAATTTCGCGGCTATCGAATTGGTCGCGAAACTCGAAAACGAGTATCGGGCGGCGACCGATGAGGAGAAGGGAGTGCTCGTCAAATATGTCGGGTGGGGTGGTATCCCGCAGGTCTTCGCGTGGCATGAGTCGAGCGGATGGGATGCGGAACGCGAGCGGTTGAAAAGGCTGCTCACGGAATCGGAATACGAAGCGGCGCGGGCTTCGACATTGAACGCCCATTACACGGCCCCGGTGGTTGTCAGCGCGATGTATGTAGCGGTGGAGCGCCTTGGCTTCACCCACGGCCGCGTTTTGGAACCGGCGCTCGGCATCGGGCATTTCTTCGGATTGATGCCGGAGGAAATGAGCGCGCGTTCGCGGCTCACTGGCATTGAGGTCGATCCACTCACGACGAAGATCGCGCGCAGACTTTATCCCGACGCCGACATTCGCGGACAGGGTTTCGAGACCGCCGCGCTCGTGGAGAACTCATTCGACCTCGCGATTTCCAACGTCCCGTTTGGCGATTACAAACTGCACGATCCGCAGCTCAACGAGGAAAACTTTCTCGTTCACGACTACTTCTTTGCGAAGGGAATCCAGAAGGTGCGCGCGGGCGGCTTGATGGTTTTCATCAGTTCAAAGGGGACGCTCGATAAAGCGAACTCCCATCTTCGCGATTACCTCCACGACCGGGCAGATTTCGTCGGGGCAATCCGCCTGCCCAACACCGCGTTCAAACAGAACGCGAATACCGAAGTTACGACAGACATCGTTTTCTTTCGCAAACTCGCAGAAGGGGAGCGGGCAAGCGGACCGACGTGGCTAAAACTTGACGAGCACGTCGGCATGGACGGTGCGACTTTTCAGATCAACGAATACTTTGCAGCGAATCCGCACATGATGCTCGGCACGATGGCGGAGGCTGGGAAGATGTATCGCGGCAATGAGGCCGCGCTCGTTCCCGACGGCCGTGAGTTGTCAGATGCGTTACGCGAGGCTGTCAGCGCGCTGCCGCAAGGCATCTACAAAGCAGTCGAGCTGACAACTGCCGCGCGTGCCGCCGCGCGGGTGGAGATTCTTGCGCCGGATTTCGTGAAGGAAAACGCCTTCGTGTTGCACGAAGGCATCATCATGGTGAGGGACGGCCCGGCGTTGACGCCGGTGGAAGGTCTGCCCGATGAAACGGCGCGGCGTATTCGCGGCATGATTAAATTGCGCGACGCGGTGCGACACACACTCCGCACGCAGCTTGAGAATTGGAGTGACGAGGCGGTGCTCGATGCGCGTCGTCAGCTTAACTTTCAATACGATCATTTCGTTTCCCGCTTTGGCGCGGTCAACGACAACGCGAACCGGCGCGCGTTTCGCAGCGACCCGGATGCGCCGCTACTGTGCTCATTGGAGGACTACAACGACGAGACGAAGCGGGCGGTGAAGATGGCGATCTTTCGCGAGCGGACGATCCACCAGCCGAGGCCCGCATTGCTCGCGGAGACGCCCCAAGATGCACTTGTTCTCACGCTCAACGAAATGGGTCGCGTGGATTTGGCGCGGATGGAAATGCTCTTGCGCAAACCGCCGGAGGAGTTTTTGCCGGAGTTGAAGGGACTGATTTATCGCAATCCCCAAACCGAGCAATGGGAGACGGACGACGAATACCTTTCCGGCGAGGTGCGGGTGAAGCTGGAGAACGCACGGGCTGCCGTCGCGGCGAATCCGGCTTATCACGAAAATGTCAGCGCGCTGGAGGCGGTGCAGCCAGTCGATTTGACACCATCGGAAATCGAAGCGCGTCTTGGCGCGGTCTGGATTCCGCCGGCGGATGTCGAGGCGTTCGCGAAATCATTGCTTGACGCGGAAGGCATCACGGTTTCGCACGCGGCGGCGGTCGGCACTTGGTTCATCAAAGCCGACTACACAGCACGCGGCACCGTGGCGAACACGACGGAATGGGGCACCGCGCGCTACTCAGCGGTCGAGCTGATTCAGGACGCGCTCAATCTTAAAACCCCGACGGTCTATGACGCCGACGCCAAGACCGATGCACCTATCCTCAATGTGCAGCAGACCGAGGCGGCGCGGGACAAGATGGAGAAGGTGAAGGAGCGGTTTAAGTCGTGGATTTGGGAGGACGACGCGCGGCG
>JAYSTZ010000159.1:0-4304 GCA_043719365.1 Verrucomicrobiaceae bacterium
CACAGCGAGCCGCGGCTACCTTTCGCCCGATGGTGTGCAAACGCTCGTCATATCCGATGAACGCGGCGACACCGGCTTCTTCAATGTCGCCTTCGATAAAGCGCTGCAAAGCGTGAACGAAATGCGCTACGCCACTGCGCACGGCTAACAATCACAAGTCTTCGCCGGTTCGCACATGGCGCTGTATCCGGAGCAAAAACATCTCGAAACTCTGCGTCCATTCACCGCCATCTCCGCAACCGCCATGGGCGACCAAAAGTTCGGCAGAGTCATCACGCAATCGCTCCATCCCGGAACGCCTGGTCGCCTTTCGCGCAGCGAGCGATGGGCATTCGAGTGGCACTGGTTGCCGACCAAAGGCACGGTGCCGAAAGGCGGTCTCATCGCAGTGAGCGGCGACGTGAACCTCGGCGAACAATGGTGGTTCGTCTTTGCGGGCGGTCTGTATTTCTCAGCCGATGGCGGGACGACGATGGCGAAGGTGTCGGATGAAAAAGGGAGTCCGCCGTAGGCCCTACATTGTCGGGAGCCAGTGTCCGGTATTGCGCGGCAACTTGAGACTATGGAAGCAGCTACAAATCAAGCGCTGCGCGAATAATTTCCAGAAGCTGCTTCGGAAGAAATGGTTTTTGAATGAAACGGTCCCCGCGCGCGAGGTCCAGTTCGCGCCCCGCGATTTCAGCGCTGTATCCGCTCATGAAGACGACTCTTAACTGAGGCCTGTCGGCTAACAGACGATCGGCGAGCTGATGTCCTGAAACCCCACCGGGCATTACGAGATCTGTGAGTAAAAGGGCCACAGAATCTCGATGCGTCGTCCATCTGTTGAAGGCATCGACTCCGCTACATGCCTCAACAACTTCATACCCGAATCGCTTCAAAATCTTGCGCGTCAGTTCGCGGACCGAAGGTTCATCCTCCACTAAAAGGATGGTCTCAGTTCCTCCGCTGGGCATTTCCTGCCGCGCTGGTACGGTGACCGTCCTGTCCGGTACTCCAACGGCAGGGAGCAGAATCCGGAATGTCGAGCCGGCACCGAGATGGCTCGTCACTTCGACCCAGCCGGTGTGTTGCTTGACGATGCCGAAAATAGTGGCCAGCCCAAGCCCGGTGCCTTTTCCGAGTTCCTTGGTGGTGAAGAACGGCTCGAAAATTCGGGGCAGAATATCGGCTGGAATACCCACGCCGGTATCGGTGACGCTGATGCACACATAATGACCCGGCGAGGCATCGGGATGGAGCCGTGCAAATTCGGCGTCCACAACCTGTGTCGTGGTCGAGATTTTCAAATACCCTCCCGACGGCATGGCATCGCGCGCATTCACCGCGAGGTTCAGCAAAACCTGATCAATCATTCCGGAGTCGGCTCGCACGGTGATTGGCGACCCATGAAGGTCCAGCTCCAGGCGAATATCTTCTCCGATGATGCGCTGTAGCATTTGTGCAAGATGGGCGATGACTTCGTTGATGTTCAGCTCCCGCGCCTGCATCACCTGCCGTCGGCTGAAGAGCAGCAACTGCCGGATGAGCTTGGCCGCCCGCTCGGCATAGCCGCACACTTGCACAAGGCCTTCCTGCACTTCTTCCGGAACGTTTGGCGCCATCGAAGCCACCTCGGCCTGCATGATGATTGCCGCGAGGATATTGTTAAAATCATGCGCCACTCCGCCAGCCAACTGGCCGATGGCCTCCATCTTTTGGGACTGCCGCAGTTGCTCCTCAAGCTGACGGGTTTCCGTGATGTCCCGAGAGTTGACGATGATGAATCCTTCGTCCGCCTCGCCAGGAACACTGCGCCCGACGGATTGAAAGACCCGCCACACACCGCTTTTGTGACGCACCCGGCACTCAATAGAAACTGCGGACTCCTTTCCCGTGACCAGTCCGACCATTGCGGCTTGCACCGCTTCGGAATCGTCCGGGTGCATGAATTCGCCCCAGTTTCGTCCCACCATTTCCTGCACCGGATACCCGAGAGAACGCATCGCGGCCGGGCTTTGATAAGTAATGACGCCGCGATTGTTTACCGCAGTAATGAGGTCCGACGCATTTTCGGTCAACCTGCGGAAGTGCTCCTCGCGACGCTGCAGAGCTTCGTTTGCCTTTCTGGATTCAGTGATGTCTGTCATCGCACCGACCATCCGAACGGCCCGGCCTGCGGCATCCCGCACGAGCTCTCCCCTGGATAGAACCCATCGATAACTACCGTCTTTGTGACGAATTCTGAACTCTGTCGAGAACCGCCTCCCACCATTGATGTTCTCTTGTGTGACCGCAGAAACACCAGACCTGTCGTCCGGATGGATGCGGTCAAAAAACGAGGACTGGTGGTTCGGCAACTCATCATCCGTGAACCCGAGGATTTCTTTCCAACGCAAGGACAGATAGTCGTCGCCTGTAAGGATATCCCAGTCCCATAGTCCGTCGTTCACGGCGCGCTCCGCAAGTTTGTGACGCTCCTCGCTCTCCCGCAGTGATGCCTCGGCGCGGCGACGCTCCTGCACATGCCGTAGAGCTTCCATCGCGAAGGAAATATCGAGCGCCAGTTCATCGAGCAATTCCAGCTCGGCCTCGTCGAAAAAACCGACCTGCCCCGCGTAGAGATTGAAAGCGCCAATGCACCGGCCCTCAACGATAAGCGGGAATGAAGCCATCGCCCGGTAGCCTCGCTCCAGAGCGTGTCCGCGCCACGATTCCGCTTGGGGATCCGCAGCGACATCATTGCAAATAGAACGAGTCGCGCTCGCCAAAGCGCGTGAGGTAAAAGCGCATCCTTCCTCCGGATTGGAAAACATCCGCCGGAGAATCGTCTCGGTATCCTCGGTCGCCCCGGATTGTGCAGTAAGCTCCAATTGCCCCGAGGAAACATTGATCAATCCAACCCATCCGAGAAGAAACTCCCCTTTCTCCACTGCAACACGACATGCCCCGTCCAAAACATCCTGTGCAGTCCCGGCGCGCACAATCAACTGATTGATTGCGCTCAATACCGCGTAAGTCCTGTTGAGATTCTTGATCCGTAGCTCCGCCATTTTCTGGGCGGTAATGTCCACCATGATTCCTCGCAGCTTGGATGGATGGCCATTCTCCACCACCACCGTGATGAAATCATGCACCCACACCTCGTGGCCGTCGGAGGCAATCATGCGGTATTCGAACTCATGTCCCCGCATGTCCCGGGTGCATTCGCTGTTGTAAGCTAGCATACGTTCCCGGTCGTCCGGGTGGACGTGACGGATCCAGAACGACGGCTCCTCGGTCCACTGCGCCAGCGGGTAGCCGAGCATCCGCTCCGCTCGCGGGCTCACGTAAGTGGCCTTAAAGGTCCTGGCGTCCGACTCCCACACCACTCCCTCAACGGAATGGATAAGCGAGGTGAGATGTTCTTCCTTGGCCCTCAGTGTATCCTCGGCGCGCTTCCGGGCGGTAATATCGCGGGTCAGACCCAGCAGTGCCGTGACCTTGCCATCATGATCCCGCAATGGTGCGGCGTGGGTCTCCAACCAGCGGTGCCCGCCTTTAAGCCCGACTATACGGAACTCCAGCGTGCCGGACTCTCCCTGAAACACTTTCTCCGTGAGCTTTTGAAACTCGATCCGGTGCTCATCGGTGACCAAAGGATATAAGCAACAATTGGCGACTTGCTGAAACGAGTCCGCCTCGATCATCCTCAAACCCGCAGGATTCATCTCGATCAATGCCCCGTTCCGATCGATCAGTTTTACGCACTCCGGCTCGGTCTCGATGATCAATCGCAGTCGGGCTTCCCGCTCAACGAGGTCAGCCGTCCATCGCGCCAAATCCTCCGAATTCCCCGGAGTCGTTGCGCGCAAACTCCCTGCTGCATCTAGGTTTGTGTTCATCGAGATTAACTTTGGAAGCATCCACCCCCATCTCTCTGCACTAGACAGAACCGGGGACCCGAAACGGGCTCCATGCTCGGCCGGGCACGCTCAAGTCCGGTTCGTGAATGCGTCGTTCCAGAGAGAGCATTCCCCATCATGAAATACACACTCCAATCCAACTGAACGCTGCGTAGCGCCGACGATTCAGGGAGTCAACTACACGTTTATTTCAATACATTTACATAATTTTGGGAAACCCTCACCATAGCTACGGATACTACTAATATGCGGGAAAACACCGTACTTTCCAAACCCGTGTTGCGCGCAAATGGCAGTCCCCGCGCAAAAAATCACAGACTGTAAGGGGTGTGACCGCTGCGTGATGTAGCGCGAAGCGCAAGTCGCGTAAGCGACAAGGAGCGGCGACATTCCTGTCGCTGTCCTCCAGCGCGAAGCGCC
>JAYSTZ010000160.1:0-4304 GCA_043719365.1 Verrucomicrobiaceae bacterium
CGCCGACGTAAGGCCGGTTCGCACCGCATGACCTTTCCCGCGTGGACGGTCTTCGAGGATGAGCTTCACCCGAGGATGATCTTTGTAACGAAGAGCCAATTCGCGAGTGCCATCCGTCGAGTTGCTCTCCACGAGAACGATCTCGATATCGAGTCCTGCGACTTGCTTGGCGAGAACGGCCTCGAACGTATCCACAAAAGTTCCCGCTTCGTTAAATGCGGGCAAAATCACCGAGAGCGTCCGCTTACTTTTCGCCGGAGTCGCCCGCGCAAACGCAATCATGTCGCTGCCTTCCACCGGGCGCTTCACCTCCCGGAGCGGACCGACCGCGATACGATCGGCAAACCGCACCAGCGAAGGCCTCCATCCGCGCCGCCCGGCTGAATAGTTGGCCATTTGCTCGATATTGAGCAGACGCTGGCTGCGCGAAACGATGACCTCATTGAAGCTCGCGAAAAAGAGCGCGGTCTCCAGCGCTTGACGGTTGAAAACCGTCGTTTGAAGGGTCTTGAAGGCCGGCCAATCCTCGCACAAAACCCGCGCAGGCAGCGAGTTCATATCGGGCGTAATCACTCCGATAATTGCGCCTTCCGAGAGTTCCGCATGAGCCGCGCGCAACGCTGCAAGCGGGTCGGAAATCCGGCCCAGTGTGTGCCAGAAGATGCAAACGTCATAAACATCGTGCGGCACAGCTCCGTCCGCGAGTTCATCTGGAGTGACGACGTTCACGCGATATCCCGCCGCGGATGATTCCTCGTGAAACGTGCTGCCGGCTTCGCAAACCGCAAGCATCGTTCCGCCCTGCCCCCCTCGATAACGTAAAAGCTGCGAGAGAAAATACTGCGCTTTTTCCCGCATCACGCCTGGAGGCTCGCCGGTCCCCGATGCGCCGGTCGCCTCTCCCGGATTCAGGAAAATCAAATTGCAGTCGGTGCATTCCACGTAGCGGCGCTCCGCGCGATAAAATGCGTAACGCTGACGCTTGCTTGCGCAAAGCGGACATTGCCGAAGCAACGTCTCGGCCTGCATGGTTGGTTGGACTATTTGCATGCGATAACGCGATCTGATTTAGCACCGACTGTGCCAATACGAGCTGTCATTCCGCAGAAGACTTGCTGGCAATCGCAACCATCTGCCAGCCGAAGGGCGAGTCCGTCAGATTCAGGTTAAACAGAACGCCGAACGCCTTCATTGCGAGATCCGCCGCAAATGAACGTGAGCCTGCTCCCACTTCGCTCGCGAGCTTCTCACCACGGGAAATAACGACGCCCCGGTAAAGATTGAAAAACGGGAATCCCGCCCGCAAAACTCGATGCACCGTAAATCCGCCGCGCTCCAAAACGCCCGTGAGACTGCGCTTGGTAAAGTGCTGCCGGTGACCGATATGCTTGTCGAAAGCGGACATCGGCCCGCCCGGAACCGTAACAATCAAACGCGCATCCGGCGCAAGATACGGCCGCGATGCACGCAACAGTGCGGCGGGATCATCGACGTGCTCCAGCACCTCGCTGCAAACGGCATCCGTGGCCCAACCGCGAAACTGCTCGATTTCCGGCGGCGGCGAAAACAAATCGGCGACCACGAAAGTCGCGTCAGGAACCTTACGACGCGAAATCTCCACGCCGCTCGCGCTCAATTCCGCGCCGAGGAATTCCGCTTTCGGAAAACGCGGACGCATTTTCGCCAGCATATCCCCCTGCCCGCTTCCGATGTCGAAAAGCCGCTTTGGTCCGCCGCCCTGTTCGAGAAGTCGCGCAATGATTTGGTGGCGCATTGCCTGCGCGGGATTGGAACTCGCAGAGTCTGCGTAGCGGTCCCAGTGTTTGTCCCAGTTGTCGTCGTGGATTTGGCTCATACGTTGGTTGCTGCGGCGAAAAGATTCAGGCCGAATTTATGATAGTGGAGATGGAGTTTGCTCGGAAGAAAACCCGCGCGCACCAGCAACGGCCAGAGGTCGCGTTTATCGTAATACATCTTGTGATCATCCATCTCGGTCTTCGGGCTGAGGCCAAGACGAAATGCAGAAAACTCGAGAAACCATTTCCCGCGCCATGTTGGAACGTTGATCATCAGGATCCCGCCGGGCTTGAGAAGCTTCCGGGCCTCAAGGAGCGCCGCAGCAGGTTCGTGAAGATGCTCCAGGACGGAAATGAGCAGCACCACGTCAAAGCTCGCCTTGGCAAGACGCGGAAGTGTCTCCTCGATCGGACCCTCGTGGCACTCAAAACCGGCGAGCGCTTTCACCTCCGATGCAATCGAAAAATCCACCGCAACCGCGCTATCGAGTCGATCTCGAAGTGCGACCAATTGAGTGGCGCGAAAGCCGCAGCCGAGCTCTACAGCCCGCAGTCGCTCGCGGTCAGGCAGCCATTTCCGAATCGCACGCTGCGAGAGCCACACTCCGAATCGATCCACAAGACTCACCCCGTGCTGGCCGTAGCTGATGTCCGAACGCTCGCTGCTCACGGCTGCCTCCTCGCCACACGCTGCACCATCTCGGAGAGCAACGTGAATCCAAACGTCTGGAAGCCAAGAATGATCAACAGCAATCCAAAGATTGCCCCGTGCGAAAAGTCGGTGAGCGCCAATCCCTGCCGCACGTAGCGGACGAGCAACGGCACCAGTAATCCCACACCCGCGACACTCAAAATTCCCGAAACAATCATCCCGCGATCATAGGAAATAAGCCGCAGCAACCGGGCCGCGCAACCCATCCGAAGACCGTGCATGATTCGGGCAAGCACTGCGATCTGGACCGAACTGTAACCCAGCGTCGCGCAGGTCATCGCAAGCAGCATCCAATGAAGATCGAACCCGATTCCAGCCAGACGAAAAGGACCGCAGGAAAGCGCCGTCGCGAGGACCATCCCGCAGACCGCGAGAATAGTGCCGGGCTTCATCAGAAATGAATCCGGAGTATAGACGAGCATCACCTTCAGATTCAGCCAGCCCGCGATCCACGGCGAGAGCCAACCCATGCGACGGTGATGGCTGAACCGGCCCTCACGGTCTTTGTAAAATTTCACCGGCACTTCCTCGGTACGCAGACCAAGACGCGCCGCCTTCAGCACCATCTCGCTCGCGTACTCCCACGACTGCGAACGAAGATTAATTTTCTCCAGCGCGGCCTTCGTGAGGCCGCGCATGCCGCAGTGGATGTCGGAGTAGTGACTGCCGTAAATCCGGTTGAGAATCCACGTAGTGAGCGGCGTGCCGAAATAACGGTGCAGGCCCGGCATTGCGCCGTCCTCAATGCTTCCGCGAAAACGGCTGCCCATCACAAATTCAGCGCCTGCACGGAACTTCTCCACAAAAGGAATCAGTTCTCGGAAATCATACGTGAGGTCCGCATCTCCCATCACGATCCATTGGCCGCGAATAAATGGAATCGCGTCGATATACGCGCGTCCGAGTCCGCGTTTTGGGACACGAAGAACCTCCGCGCCGTGCGCAAGCGCGATGTCCGGCGTCTCGTCGGTCGAGCTATCGACGATGAGGATTTGCGCGGTCACCCCCGCCGCCGCGATACCCGCTTTGCACCATTCGACGAACTCGCCGACCGTGATTTTTTCATTCAGCGCCGGCACGACGATACTCAACTCCACCGGCCCGATTTCAGCCCCCGCTGGAACGAGATGTTCTACATGCGCGGGTGCCTCACGCATGGGAAAGCTCCTCGAACATCGAAGCCATGGCGTCACGCACTGCGGCGGCCGAATTGCGACGGCACTTCCAGCCGAACGATTCAATTTTTGAACTGTCGAATCGAACCACCGGCACATCGCCTTTCCAGCCGCGATCCCCGCCGGTGTAGTTGTGAACGACGCTGCCGGGAGCAAGGCCGCAAACATCCGCAGCCAAATCGGCGATTTCGGTGACCGTGATATAATCTCCCGTCGCAACGTTGAAGACATCGAACCGGGCCTGACACTCGCGATCCGCAGTAAAGATGGCTTCCAGAACGTCCTCGACGTGAATGTAGCTCTTGCTCTGCGAACCGTCTCCGAGGATGCGGAGTTGCGTCGGATCGGCGCGAAGGCGGCGCACAAAATCATAACCCACACCATGCGTCTGACGCGGGCCAACCACGTTTGCAAAACGAAAAGCTCGCGCGGTCATATCGAACATGTGGCAGTAGGCGCAAATGAGTGCCTCACATGCGAGTTTGCTCGCTCCGTAAGTCGAGATCGGCATGCACGGACCATGATTCTCGGCAAACGCGACGTTCCCATTTTCGCCGTAAACACCGCTTCCCGAAGTGTAGAGAATCCGTTTCGCGCCCGTTCTCCGCATTCCTTCGATCA
>JAYSTZ010000017.1:0-4934 GCA_043719365.1 Verrucomicrobiaceae bacterium
AAAAGCAATGAGCCTTGATTTAAACGATATCCTCAGCGACTGGCCCCACGAGCCGGGCGGTCTCCAAGTGCGGCGCATCGAAGGGAGTGACGGCAAACCGAAGATTCAACTGCGGCTGGACCTTGGCGTTCTCCAATTCGAACTGAACGGGCGACCTGACGGAACCGAACCCCACGGCTTGGAGTCCCTTCTGGAATATCACCAGCAGCGCGCCAGGGAAGCGGAGGAAGGAGATGGAAAGTTCGAACTCACGGAGGAAGAGGTCGGCGACCTGCAAAGCGAAGGCATCCAATACTACCACCGCTACGTCGCGCTCTTTCAGCTCGGAGACTGGCACGCCGTCGCGCGGGATACTCGCCGAAATCTCGACATGTTCAACTTCGTGGAAAAATACGCCGCGGACGAGGAACTCGCGTGGAGCGTGCAACAATTCCGCCCTTACGTGCTGATGATGAGCACACGGGCGAAGGCTTCGCTTGCCTTGGAAAAAGACGACGCAGAAGCCGCCATCGGGCTCGTGGAGAAGGGAATCAAGACCATCCAGAAATTTCTCACAGACGCCGATGAGGAAGATCATATCAAAGAGAACGTCGAAATCGCGTCGCTGCGGGAATGGGTGAAAGAGCTCAAAAAGAAGCGGAAAATTACGCCTCTTGAAATGCTGCGCAGGGAGATGGAAGCCGCAGTCAAGGCCGAGCAATACGAACGCGCCGCATCGCTGAGGGACGAGATTCAGGCGATGCAAACGAGGGAATAGCCCGGCATTGCCCGCTTGTCCGGGTTTGCATTCTTGAGGCGCAAGTCTTTGCAATCGGCGGCATGAATTGCCCGCCTGATATTTCCCGCCGACACTTTCTCGAAACCACCGCCGTGCTCGCCTTCGGCACCCCGCTTGCCGCTCGCGCGGCGGATGTCGGGCCCCAGCAGATCGTCGGCGTGCGGGCTGGCGAGGTGACGGATTCCACTGCGGTTATCTGGACGCGCCTCACGCGACCGGCCTCGCGCAACGCGAAGGGCGTGCAGTTTTTCGCGAAGGAAAAAGGGGGAAATCAACCTCAACCGGAAACGGCCGCAGATGTGGCGGATATCGAAGGCGCGTGCTCCGGGATGGCGGGACGCGTGCGTATGCGCTACGCACTCAGCGAAGACCTGAGCGATGCCATCGCAACCGAATGGAGCAAGACCGCGACGACCCCGGCGGAATTCACGGACGCATCAGGAATCGCCTACACATCCCGGATACATGATCCAAAGTTTGCCGACCTTTAAGCGCACGATTTCAGCCTCGCCCGCGATTCACCCGCTGTAAAACCGGGCGTCGGCATTCGCGAGCCAAAACGAGTCCCGCAATGACGACGCCATCCGCCCACGCTCCGGAACGCCCGCACGGATCTGGAAAGCGTGTTTTCAAACGGAACTTCAACAGCAAGGAAGTGGTCTTACCAACCGGCCCGAACCACTCACAGCAATCACCCCGAAACCCCTATGAATACAGGGGGAGAGGCGGGAGCAGGAATCGAACCTGAGTTTCGATTCCGAGCTGGAATAGAACCTTATTTACTCTTAAGTGCAAACAACCTAGAATCACGCTGGACGGGATGGGATGTTTGCACTATTGTTTGCACCGTTATGGCGAGCATTTTTAAGAAACCAAAATCCCCGTTCTACTTTGCGGCTTTTCGCGGTGCGAATGGGGAGCGCATCCAACGGACGACGAAACAACGGAACCGCTCGGCGGCGCTGCGGACTGCGCAGGAATGGGAATCTCTCGCGACGAAGGGGCGCAATAAGACTCTGACGGAAGCGCAGGCGCGGCGCGTGGTTTCTGAAATCGTTGAAGCGTCCACCGGTGAAACCCTTCATTTTCATTCGTGCCGTGCTTGGCTGGACGAATGGCTGCTCGGAAAGCGTGGGACTACCGCACCGGCCACGCACGCGAAATATGAGCAAGTTCTGCGGGATTTTCTCGCGCACCTTGGCGAGCGGGCGGAACTCACCCTTGCTGCCATTGGGCCGCGTGATCTGCGGTCTTTTCGCGATGCGCTGGCGAAGGGCGGGCGCTCGGCTTCGACGGTGAATATGGCGATCCGGAAAACTCTCGCGGTCCCGTTTCTCGCGGCGTTGCGCCTCGGCTATATTCCGATGAATCCTTGTGCGGCTGTGGAGCCTTTGCGCGATGATTCGGAGGCATCACGCGACACATTCACGCTGGAACAAGTGGCGGCATTGCTCGCAGTGGCAGAGGATGAATGGAAGGGCGCGATCCTCGCGGGCTACACGACGGGCTTGCGGTTGCGCGATGTGGCGGAACTCGAATGGAGCATGATTGATTTTGAGGCGAACGTGATCCGCGTGAAGACGCGTAAGACGGGCGCAACGCTCATGCTCCCGCTTCACGATGATCTTTCCGCGTGGCTGCTCACGCAACGGCGCGGCATCGGCAAGGCGAAGGTTTTCCCGTCGCTCGCTGGCAAGGGCACTGGCGGACGCCACGGGCTTTCTGGACGCTTCAAGGCCATCATGGAGGCGGCGGGCATCAAAGGGCGCATCGTGCGCGATTCGCAGGCCGGGAAAGGTCGGCAAACATCGTCCCTGAGCTTTCACAGCCTGCGGCACAGCTTTGTTTCCGCGCTGGCAAATGCGGGGACTTGCACACACTGCGCGTCTCTGCGAGTATCTGCGCGATGAAAACTAACGCCGCCAGCAAGCCGCGCAAGCGTGTGGAACTCGGGAAATACATCGTCGCCGATAGTGGCATCTGCCACGGCAAGCCGACGTTCAAAGGCTCGCGTGTCATGGTGTGGCAGGTCCTCGCCGGATTGAAACGAGGCGAGACGGTTGACGAACTCTGCGCCGCATGGCCGCACGCCGTCACGCCGGAAGCCGTCGCGGAAGCCGTCGATCTCGCAAAGGTAATGATGCAAGACGCCCGCTGCGTCCCTCACGCCGCACGCGCTGCGAAGCTGGCTCACGCAGGTTAATTTCGCGTGTTCATTCTCGACGAAAATTTCCGTCACGAACAGCAAGCCATTCTTTCGGCATGGGGCATCCGCACGCGGAAAGTTGGGAAGGAAATCTCGGCATTTGGCACCGACGACGGAGACTTGATCCCGCTCATTCTCCGCCAGCCGTCGCCGACGTTCTTCACGCATGACGTGGATTTCTGGCATCAACCTCTTTGGCATCCCGGCTACTGCCTCGCGTGGCTCGATATGGATGACATTCTCGGTGCGCGATACGTCCGCCGCTTTCTCCGTCATGTAAATTTCGACACGTCGGCAAAACGCCTCGGCAAGATTGTCCGAGTGCATCCCGATGGGCTAACGTTCTACGACTCCCGCCACAGCAAACCCAAACACGCCACATGGCTCCGCGCCGTATAAAATCGAAGGCCAAAGGAATCCCTTCGCCTGACAAACCCCACCCCTCCCTTGATGCGCTGGAAGCCATCCGGCGCAAACTCAAATACGCCTCTTTCATCGTGACGCCTACCGTCATCGAAGAACTCGGCGAAATCTGCTAAATCCGATTCGTATCAAAACTTCACACCGCAACTCAGCGAGAGCGCGTTTGTCTCCAGCCGATACGTGCCGTCGCTCGCAGTTCCTTGCGCGATGCGGCGCGGGGGCTGATGCGAAACCTCGTAAGCCAGATCGAAATTCCACCGCTCGCCGCTGTAGCCAAAGCCCGTCGTGAAAACGTGCCGGTCGTGGTCCGGGATGAGCGGCGTGAACGTCTCCTCCGGCACGACTTTTTCCGCGTAGATATAGCCGGCGCTCGCACGCCAGCCGTTTGCCCAAGTGCGCGTGATGCCCGCATTATAGAGCCAATTCGAGCGCCAGTGAAATGGCACGCGCACAGTGTCTGCGGCTTTGCGGTGAATGCTTAATTCATTGAGGCTGTTCCAGTCCGTCCACTCCGCACCGACTTCGAGATTCCAGCCGGGCGCGGGGCGAAACGAGTAGCCGAGCGTGATGAATTGCGGGAACTGAAATGCCATTTCCGCATCCTGCTCGCTTTGCGTGCCGGGCACTCGGAACGGACCGAGCGGAGTCGGCACGGTAAAAGGCTGCGTCTTCACCGAAGTATGCCCGCTGAGTTCCGCACGAGTCGCGCTGTGGTAGCGCACGCCGAAGGAATGTCGTTCCGCCGGTTGCCAAAGTGCGCCTGCGTTGAAGCCGTAGCTCACCCCAGCGCCGCGCACGGTGAAGTCATCGCCTGCCGCAAAAATTCCCCGGCTCAATTCCGCTTCCACGTAGTTCACCGTCACGCCAGCACCGAGCGACAGCTCCGGCGTCGCTCTCCACGCCACGACGGGATTCAACGTGAGCATCTGCACATTGCCGGATTTCCCCGCCGTGCGAAATGGCGTGTCGTCGCCGTAGTCGAGGCTCAAACCCACTGGCGCATACACGCCGAAGCCGAGGCTCAGCGGCGAGCGCTCCGGCGTCCAAGTCGCGAAAAACTGCGGTGCGGCTCCGACCTGCGAGCGGTTTCGTCTCGCGGCACCTTCCGGTGATTCGTGCTTCGCGCGCAGGCTCACGGCGTAAGTGCCCGCGCGAAACTGCATGCCTTTCAGCAGAGCGACACCGGCAGGATTGTAATACACCGCCGAGGGGTTATCCACCGTCGCGGTAAAGGCGTTGCCTCGCGCAGTGGCCGCGGCGTCTTGGTCCACGATACGGATGCCCGCTCCAGCGTGTGCGAGCGCAGGAACTGCAAGCAGGATGATGAGAAAGATGGCGAAGCCTTTGGACTGCGGCAGCCTGCTGCCGCTTTTCGCAGCCAGCCTGCTGGCGATGAGTCTTTTGGTGTCCCAGAAGCAGAGAGACTTTCGCGTCAGCGAAGCGTTTGGCGTAGCGCGTTGCGGAGGGTCTGTCCTACCCACCGCCAGCAGGCTGGCTGGAGAAAGCGGCAGCAGGCTGCCGCAGTCC
>JAYSTZ010000161.1:0-4301 GCA_043719365.1 Verrucomicrobiaceae bacterium
GCCACTCCTGCGCTACTCCAGCCGATAGCCGAGGCTGTGAACGGTCACGATATGCCTCGGTTCAGCCGGTTCATCTTCGAGTTTTTGCCGGAGCTTCACGATGAGTTGGTCCAGTGTTCGCGTCGTGCCGTAGTATTCGATGCCCCACACTTCGTTGAGGATTTGGTCGCGTGAAACCGCGTTGCCCCGTTCGCGGTGGAGCACTGCGATGACTTTGAGTTCCCGCGGCGTTAGCTCAAACTTCGATTTTCCCCGAGTTCCTCGCAGCGCGCGCGTATCAATGCGGACATTTCCAAACGCGATCTCGTCCGGCATTGCATCGGCTGGGGCTGCGGTGTGTTCCGAACGCCGCATCAGCGCTTGCACACGGGCGATGAGTTCGCGGAGCGAAAATGGTTTCGTCACGTAGTCGTCGGCGCCAAGTTCGAGGCCGACGACTTTATCGATCTCCTGGCCCTTTGCGCTGAGCATGAGAATCGGCACGCGGTTTTTGGAGGCGCGAATCTCCCGGCAAAGATCGTAGCCGCTTTTTCCGGGCAGCATGATGTCGAGCACGATGAGGTCCGGCTTGCGCTGACGCACGAGGTTCATGGCCTCGCTGCCGGCGCAGCAGTCGGTGACTTCGTAGCCCTCCGCACGGAGCGATTCTGTGAGGCCGAGTCGGATGTGTGCGTCGTCTTCGACGATGAGAATGTGTTTTTTCATTCGGTGCTGAGTGGGATGCTGAAGGTGAAGCGGCTGCCGCCGCCTTCGCGTGGTTCGTAAACAAGTTCGCCGCTGTGGGCGATGGCGATTTGACGCGCGAGCGTGAGGCCGAGTCCGCTGCCCTGAATGCCGCTGCTGAGTGAATCGTGCGCGCGGTAAAACGCCTCGAAGATTTTGCGCGCATCGCCGGTCGGAACTCCGCTGCCACGGTCTAGGACGCTCGCTTTCAAGCCGCCTTCTTCGATCCATGTGTGCAGTTGGATTTCCTTGCGTTCGGTGCTGTATTTCTCGGCGTTTGAGAGAAGGTTCACGAGGATCTGCGCGAGCGCGTCTTCGTCTCCGACGACCGGATACGGAGCAGGTGCGGCTTTCCACTCCGTGGAGAATCCGGCGTCGCGAAGGTGCATTTCGTGACTCTCCCAAACACGCGAAATTAGCTCGTGGAGATCAAACGGCTTTTTCTCAAAGTGCCGCTGATTGCGCCCGAGCTTGGCAAAATCGAGGACATTGTTGATGAGCCGCGTGAGGCGCTCGGACTCGACGGTGATGATGCGGAGATACTGGTTTTGTTTCTCCAGCGGCTGGGGGCGATCATGCATCAACTCGGCAAACATTCGGATGCTGGTCAGTGGTGTTTTTAATTCATGCGAAACGTTGGAAACGAAGTCGGTCTTTTGCTGCGCGAGCGCGAGTTGCCGCCGAACGTCCGCAGCCACGAGCCACCCTCCGAGCGCAATCAGCGCGACGGCTCCGGCCACGAGAAATGCAAATGTCCGGTGCAACCCTCGCGCACTGTCGGCGAGCGCTGTCGGTCGTGCGAGGTAGATTGCGGCTTCCCAATGCGGGATCATCTCTCCGATTTCGCTGGCGACAAACGGGCTCTTCCAATCCAGCGCAGTAGCACCCGCCGGCGTGGTGGCGACAGGGCGCGCTTTGTCGTCGAGTAATGCGATGATGCGTTCGGGCTCGCCCGTCGTGGTGTGGTTTGCGAGGAGCGCAGGCCACTCTTCGCGGAGGCTCGCCGCTTCGATAAGGCAGCCGAAAATCAAAGTGCGGGCCTCGGGCGGTCGAAGCCAGAAAATGAGGTCGAGTTTATCCTGCACAAATCGAGCGATCATTCCCTCGTCTCCATCTTTGGTGAGCTCCGCAAACTCCGCTGTGGCGGAGACGATCGTGGACCATTGCGCGTCGCCTTCGACCTCTTGCGGACGGACAAGGCGGAGGACTCCTTCCTGCTGCGAGAGCGTGTTGTCGGAAGGCGCGGCGGCTTTGGCCTGATACTGTGGCTCCGGTGCCTGGGCAGCATCCAATGCTTTGTCCGCGCTTTCACTTTTTGCGCTCGGGAAAAGCTCCTGCGCTTTGGCCTTCATGGACGACTGAGAGACGATGCGCTTCATGTCGGGCATCGGCGGCGCGGAGTTGCTAAAGTCCGCTTTGCTTCGCTGCGCAGTGCCCGTTTTTCCGGCTACGGGATACACCACGGCCGCCTGCGTGCTGCAAAGGAAAGTGCCGTTTTCCCACAAGAACTTTGCCGCTTCCTTGTTGGCGGCGGCCGTTGCCGGGCTCGGCGCGAGGATTTTCCCGCCCGGCCCCACTGCGAACCCGATGGCCTTGCGCTTCCACACTTCGGGAAGGGTATTCGAGAAATCGCGCGCCAGTTTCTCCGCATCCGGTCTGTCCGCGAGCAATCGGCGCACGGCTTCCGAAAATCCCTGCCGCTCCAGAATAATCTCCTCCCGCACCGACGCCGCGACCGCATCCGCTTCGGTCTGGAAAAGCTCTGCGGTGCGCCGTTCAAGGATGAAGCGCTGCTCGTCCGCACTGCGCAACGCCAGCCAGCCCAGCACGACTGCCGGCAGAAGGACGATGAGCAAAAAAATCCAGACGCTCTTTTTCATGAGTCCACAATATGCCGGAGGCCGCATGTGTCTGTCAGGCTCTCGTGTGCGATTTGTAAAAGAAATGTGACGCAGCAACAAAACCGCGTGCTGCCGAACGATGCGGGCGTTGGCGCTGAATGAGGCCGGCGGCGGAAAACGGAGTTCAGTCTGACGGGACGGCTTCCTTCCTTACTGTAAAACCCATATCACGCCGGAGTGTCGTTTGCAGCATTGCCGCCCGCTCAACAGCGCGGGTTGATTCCAATCGAGCGCGCACAAAGCGCTTTTTACGGGAGTGATATTGCTAATTCCTGCACTAATACCGCTCTCGTCAGTTAAAATGGCGCTTTTGATGAAAATGCATCCGCTTTTTGTCCTAATGATGTCATCGCAGACCTACAAAAAGCAGTCGTAATATCAGAGAAAGCGGTATCATTGAAACGTGCAGCGGTTTTATTATTTGGAGAAGCAAACGAGCTGGAAAAATCCGCGACTGGTGACTTGACAAGAGCGCAGCACAGTCTAGTACACGTGGTTCGCTTTCGAAAGAGAGTCGAATCACAATTTCAGGTAGTTACAACTGTAGCTGCCTGATTCAAAAAACAAACAAGCAAAGTAAACGACAATGGCAGAAGGTACAATCAAACGCATCACCGATAAAGGATTCGGTTTCATCGAGAGCTCATCCAAAGTGGATTTGTTCTTCCACCAGTCCTCAGTGGAAGGCACAACATTCGACCAGCTTTCAGTTGGCCAGAAGGTGTCTTTCAAAGAAGGTCAGGGGCCAAAAGGTCCGCGTGCAGAGAACGTGAAGCCGCTCTAAAAGGCTTCGCAATTAGCATTTGCGCCGATGGCCGATGAGATTCCGTTAAAATGGGATAGTCACGGGGTCACGTGGGATAGTGGACTTCGCTGGGATCAAACGTTCCCGGCGGGCGGCGAGCCGGATTTTTCTGAATTACCAACATTAAATACGACACACAATCATATTGAATACTGGGAAGTCACGAAAGCGCGGGCGATTCAAACCTTGCCGGTCTGGACGCAGCATCTCACGACAACAACCATCGGCGTTTTTACTTCTGCGACGCTCAGCGGGCTGATCGACGGCTTTGAGCCGCTCGTTCAGGCCCGCGTGGCGGCGCAGGATGGTTATGATACGGCGTTTCGCGACGCGCAGAGGTCGCTTTCGGCGATGCGGATGTTAGGTGTGAAAGTGGCGGCGATGATCGACAGCCAGCTCACGGAGAATTAGGCGATCATCAAGGATTTGAAGGATGTCTATCGCGAGCAGCCTCGCGATGAAGGGTCGATTTTGGCGCGTTTGCGGGTTCTTTTGCCCGTTTGGGTGCGCGCCAATGCAGCGTTGGCGGCGTTGGGTGCGGGCATCGCGCCGGTCATCCGTCCGGTGGGCGGGGTGGCTTAGACTGGGGCTCTGGCTCAGGCGCTTCTGGATGGTTATACGACGAAGACGAAGGCGATTTCGGATAAGCTGAGCGATTTGAATGAGGCTCGTGCGAACTTGCGGGCGCATGATCGGGATTGCGATCAACTTAATCCTAAATGCGTGTTTGGAGCCCGCGAAAAGCGCGAAAAGACGCTAAAGTAGAAGGTTTTTGAGGAAATGAGCGTTCACCCTCCGGGTGAGGCGGTGCTTTTTCGTAAGAGTATGATTTCGCGCCTTTTCGCGCCTTTCGCGGGCCATCCATCGTCGTT
>JAYSTZ010000162.1:0-4298 GCA_043719365.1 Verrucomicrobiaceae bacterium
GAATTTCATTGAGACAACCATTTCCAACCTCGAGGCCGATGGCGGCAATGGCGGCGTATTCATCGCCGAGGCAGATGCGCTGACGATAGGCGGCATTTCCGCGATGGACGGTGTGTCTTCGCTCACGGGTGACATCGCCATCACAAGTGGAGCACTCACAATTACGGAGACCATCGAAACGCCTGGTGAAGTCTCCCTCACTTCAACGAGCACAATTACAGAAACGGGTGTTGGCAAGGTCGAGGCGGAGGATTTCATCACTTCGTCGGTCGGCGAGCAGACGCTCCTTGGAGACAACGTCGTGAAAACATTCACCGCCCTCAACACCGGTGCTGGAACCGGAATCTCATTGCAGAACACCAAGGACAACTTCGAGATCATGGCGGTCACCAACCAGACCGGCGGCAACGTGTTCATCAATAATGACGGCAACGGCGCGGAAATCGTCGGCGTCATTGCCTCGGGCACACCGGCACTCGGCGGCGACATCTTCGTCCAGACCGATGGTCTGATGACCGTCAACTCCGTGGTGAACAGCTCGGGCGGAACCGGAGGCACTCTCACGCTGGGCGGGCTCTTGATTCTGAATACTTCGCCGGTCGTTGGCTTCGGAGACATCACGCTCCAGGGTGGTCCCGGACCGCTCACGATTAATGCGCCTATCTCGGTTGCGAGCCCGTTGATTCTGCAATCCGTGGAAGACGTGAACATCCTCGCTAAGGTCGAAACAACTTCGCTGCTGGCGGACATCACCGTGCTGGCCGACATGGATAATAACGGCACCGGCGGCGTGTATATCGGCGACAACCTCTTCGACGGCAGCCTGAAATCAGGCCGCAACCTCGACGTGCGGGGCTCTGAATACCTTGGCAGCTTTGTTCCGGCCCTCGCGGGTCTGAATAACAGCGTCATGATCGATTCAAACGGCAGCACGGCCCGGCTTGAGGCGGTGGGTAACGTCTTCTTGAAGAACAACACGGCAGCATCGGCTGACGCGCAGATTTGGCTCGGTGGTCTGGTTCGTTCCAACACCAGCGGCGACGTTTCGTTCGACAACGCCGTCCTCATCACCAGCAACGACGCGCGGGCACTGACGCACGCGGGCGGCGACGTGATCTTCCTCTCGACGATCAACAGCGACGCAGCCAGTGCGTTCGACCTCCGCGTATCCACCGATACTGGAGTCGTCCTCTTTAACGGCGCAGTCGGTCAGACCAATCCGCTGGGCGATGTCACTATCGACACAGCGCTGGACGTGACCATTGTTGCCGCGTTCGACGCCGCCAGCCTCACTGCCGGAAACATCCTCGGCACCGTGGACTTCGGCGGCCCGGTGACATTAACCGCTGACGGCTTGAACCTCTCCATCAATGCGCTCACGCTCCTCGTGAATGCGCCGGTGGACTTTACCGCAACCGGCACTTCGGGCAATGCGCTCCTCCAGGTGGACAATATCGAAATCGCCGCGACCGTCGCTGGTGATGGTGTGCTCACCATTCAGCCGCAGGACGTCACGCGTTCCATCGGTGTCAACGGCGCTGGCTCGCTGAACCTCAGCAGTGCGGAAATCGGTCAGCTCCAGAATGGCTTCAGCCAGATCATCATCGGGCGCGCAAATGGAACCGGTCTCATCACCATCGGTGAACGCGCTGGTGCGGATTCATGGCTCGACCCAGTCCTCTTCCGTTCGCAAGGAGCAGGCGGCGAAATCGACATCCTGGGCCAACTCGCTGGAACCGACGACGGAGGCTTCACATTCCTAGCACCCAAAACCATCGTCAATGTGGCTGGCGTCCCGACCATCTCCACTGCTGGTGGCGATGTCCGGTTCGGGCTGCTGAACAACGGAACCGGCGTCCTCCTCCGCACGGATTTGACCGTCGAGACAGCGGGTGGCGACGTCGTTTCCTACGGAACAATCAATGGGGCTTTTGACCTCGTCGTGAACGCCGGCGCTGGTTCGATTGGCTTCTGGGGTAATCCTACACCAGTGCAATCCGGCACAAGCATCGGCGGCGATGCAGCGCTGACTTCGCTGACGGCAAACGGCGGCGTCCTGACGCTGTTCTGCAACATCCGCACGACGGGCGATCAAGTCTATACAGGAACGGATATCCAGATGGCGAACGGCAGCCGGACGTCGCTTGCCGGAAACCTGGTCTTCAACGGACCCGTCACCGTCACACAGTCGCTCCGCAACTTTGCGGCCAACGATATCATCTTCAACGGTGACGTGAACAGCGAAGCGCTCGGAACGGGAGCACTCACACTGACTGCGGACAACGTCACATTTACGATGTCCGTCGGCAACGTGACGCCGCTCCGCTTCCTGACGGTTGCCGCGACCGGTTCGCTGAGCATCGGCGGTGCAGGCGAGACGTTTAATGCAGGCGCTCTCACCCTCGAGGCTGACGAAGTAGCGCTCGAAGGCACCGTCCTTGTCCCCGGCGGGGCAATCTCGATCAAGGCGAACGAAGTGGACTTCATCGGCACGGTATCCGCAATTGGTGGAACGCTCCAAATTGACGTCCGAGACTCTGCAACCACTGCGATGCGCATTGGCGGGGCTGAAGGCGACTTGGTTGCAGGAGCGCCGACGCTCAACTTTTCCGACGCCGATATTGCAGCGCTGGTGAATGGGTTCAACTCGATCAGCTTCAGCCGGATCGCCGGCACGCAGCCGATCGTGGTTGCGGAGACAGGACCGGTCGCCTTCCTGGACTCGGTCACGATTCAACAATCGATTAAGGGCGGGCAGGTTCAGATCCTTGGTGATTTGACGGTCGCTGGAAACTTCACTGCCAAGGGCAGCGCGACAGTCATCGACGGAAACATCACAACCACCGGCGGCGGAAACATCGACATCACCACTGGAATCGTTGCAGGAAACACCACGCTGGATTCGTCCGCTGGTGGCGGCGACATCTTCCTCCGTGGAAATTGGGCGGCAAGCCTCGCGGGCGCGGACCTCACGGTTGACGCAGGTGCCGGGGATATCAACATTGCAGCCCGCCTTGGCAATAATTTTGGAAAGGGAACGCTGTTCGGGGCGATGCAGTTCACAAGCGCTGGAACGGTCGCGTTTGGCACGGCGCTTACGGCGGAATCGCTCAGCGTGCTCGGCAACGGAATCGCCAAACTCGGCGGAATAATCGTCACGACAGGCGCAGGCGGGCAATTCTACGACGCCACCGTGCAACTCGCGAAGGCTGCTTCGATCACGAGTCGGCACGCGCTTGGAGTCGTCGAATTCACTTCGACGATCGATAGCATCGCTCCGAAATATAACTCGCTCACCGTCACCAATCGCGCGGCGGCTGCCACGACGGACGCCGTCCTGTTCGATGCCGCAATCGGATCGAGCCAGCGTGTTGGAACAGTGCGCGTGAATACGTCCGGAACGGCGTTGTTCGGCGGCGCGATTACCGCGAAAGCGGTTTCGGTTCGCGCGAGCGAGTTCACTGTTCAGGATGTCGATACCTCCTTCGTCGATACGGTGACGAACAGCCAGGTTTACAGCGGCATCGGCCAGTTCCTCGGAGCAATCACCACGGAGCGCCTCACCATTACCTCGACTGCGGCAATCACCAACACCCAGCCATGGCTCGTCTCCGGACTCGCCACACTGAACGCGGGCCGGTTTGCCGATGTCAACGTGACGAATATCCCGGCGGCCACCGAGAATCACTTCAACGAACTCATCGTTCGCGGCGCAACTGGTTCGGTCGAGGCCGAAGGCGACATCAACTTCCGCACATCCAGGGTGATCGGAAACTTCTCCGTCAACACCGACGGTGACATCACGCAAACTGGCGGAATCACTGCCGGAACCTTGATTGCAGTAACAGCCGGCTCTATCACTCTCGCTGATACGCGGAACCGCATCGCCAGCTTCAGCAATATAATGGCGGGCGGAACGCTATCGCTCGTCTCGGGTTCTGGACCGACCGTCACATTGGACGGCACTATCACGTCGCTCACCGGCAATATGCTGCTCGCTGCGACTCGCGGCTCGTTCATCTACTCTTCAGCACTGACTGTCATCAACGCTGCCGGTGGCAATTGGACAATGTATACGACCTACCTGAACTATCCGTCTTACGATCTTGAGGACCAATTCGCGCCGGATGCCATCGAACAGGGAGCCTATCCGATTGCACCTGTTGCTGGCGGCAACGTGATCGTTTACAAGCTGATCCACGACTAACACCGCGGACCGGCAACCGTTTTAAATGGGACCCGACACCAACGCGACAGTCCCCGCCGTTTCACATCTCGACATGATGCTGCGATTGCTT
>JAYSTZ010000163.1:0-1880 GCA_043719365.1 Verrucomicrobiaceae bacterium
GACGCGGGGTTGAGCATCGGCTGGGAAAAGGAGGAATGGAATAACAGCAGCGATCCCGGAGCGGGAGGCGCCTTGGATCCGTACTACTTTGTGGCGGCGAGCCTCGCCTGGGAATTGAACTCCTGGCTCACCTGGCAGGCGCAGTCCCGCGTCTCGTCCGGGCGCGGTTCCGCAGCGTCCCAAAACAACGGTGCCGAGTCCCGCGCCTCGGTCAGTTTTCGATTGACTTTTTGAACGTTGACACGAACCTCCGCGCCGTGAATCTGCAGCACCGGACGACTGGTAAAATCGCCGCCGTGTGGCTGGGTGTTCTTTTGGCTCTTGGTGAGATTATTGCCATTCGAGCCCAGTCACCGGGGGCGATTCCTGTCCAAAAACCACCTCCACCGCGAGCCGAACGCGCTGAGCCTCGCGGCGAGTCGTCCGCGTCGGCGTCACCACAAGTCCGGCCCGCCACTTCCGCGGAGGCACCCAGTTCTCCCACCATCGTTTCCGCCGCCAACGACTACGTGCTTTCCACCTCCGACACCCTGGAGATGTCCATTTTCCGCGAACCCGACCTGACGACTCGCAGTCGCGTGGGGAGCGATGGGACCGTCCAGCTCCCACTCATCGGCGATGTGAAGGTGGCCGGGATGACGGTTCGTGCCGCCCGGGAAATTATTCGCAAGCGTTACGATGCCGACTACCTAGTCGATCCCCAAGTCTATCTCAACGTCATCGACTACGCGCAGCGCAAATTCACCGTCATGGGCCAGGTGTCCCGGCCGGGGACGTACGATTTTCCCGGCGGCAGCTCCCTCTCGCTCCTTCAAGCCGTGGGAATGGCGGGAGGATTCACACGCACCGCGGATCGCTCCAAAGTGATCGTCCGGAGGTCGGTCAAGGGTGCCGCGGACGAAGCCATTAAATTGAACGCAAAGAAGATGGCATCCGAGGGAAAAGGGTCATTCGAAGTCGCACCGGGCGACGTCATCACAGTGGCGGAAAGCTGGTTTTGATTCACATGAAACCGATGCCACTGTGAAGGACGGAGACTTAGCCAGCTTATTGCAGGAATTGGGAGGAAGCGGTTCGTCGCAAGCGAGCGATTGGCGGGAATACTATCAGGTGATTCGCGAGCGGTTCTGGGTGGTCCTTCTGTTTCTGGCATTGAGCGGGATCGCCGCAGCCACCTACCTGTCCCGGCAGGAGGCGAGATTTCAGGCAAGGGCGGTCATCTTTCTCGAGCAGGAGCAGGATCGCGTACTCAAGGATGTCAAAGGCGTCCGTGAGGAGGCGATCGCCAGTTTGGACATGATCAACACGGTGGTCGATCTCCTTTGCAGCTACCCTTTCGCACTGCGTGTCGCCGAGCACATGAAGCTCAATGAAGACACCCGCTTCATCGCAAGCATTCCACCGCACGCAGGCTCGAAGGTGACCACACCGGAGGCAGCGGGAGCGCTCAAATCCATGGTTTCCGCAGGCTATCGCAAGAATACCCGGCTGATCGATATCTTCGTGACTCATCCCGATCCGTCGCTGGCCACCTCCCTCGTCAATGGCTATGCCGATGAGTATCTGCGCTCCGTTTTCGAGAAGCGCACCGATGCCAACAAGGCCGCGCAGCAGTTCCTTGTCGAGGAAGCGGACAGACTCCGGAAGAAGATGCGCATTTCCGAGGAAGCCATGCAGAGTTTCCGCGAAAAGGAGCGAGCCTCCTCGATCGAGAATTTACAGGAAAGCACGCAAGCCAAGCTGACCGGGCTCATCAGCCAGTTGGGCGAGTTGGAGCAGCGCATGTTCCAGCTCGACACAGACCTAAAGGTCGCCAAGGCAAATGCGGACAATCCAGATGAGTTGCTGCGCCTTCCGAGTGTCGCAAGCGAACTAAAAGT
>JAYSTZ010000164.1:0-10715 GCA_043719365.1 Verrucomicrobiaceae bacterium
AACTGCTTTGGCTTTCCGACGCTGCGGATGCCTTTGTGCAGTGGGACATGCCCGATCTCGCCGCCGGAATATGGGCACGGGCGCTTTGCGACCCCGGACTCGCGACACTCAAGAGTCGGCTGCTGGTCCGCGATCGTGTGGAGAATTCGCGCGGCGGAATGTGGGCGCGCGGAGATATCGTCGAGGATATTTTTGATGCAGCGGCAAATCAACTCGACGCCCTCCGATACGCGATGGGCGGACCCGTGGAACGAGCCGAAATCCTCGCGGACCGCACGCGCCGCTCCACTCATAGCGGACACCCGCAGTCCGGCAAAGTCCTCGCAGACCCGGAAGATCGCGACGAGCCGTTTCTCTCGCTCGCAGAAGCGCTGCGCATGCTGCAAGCGTGGCCCTCCGCAGTGGAGGTCTGTCTGCGGGCGTGGGAAATAAACAACGAAAGCCCGCGCGTGCTGCGCGAGCTGCTCGACGCCTGCCAGCGCGCCGGCGACGATGTGACTGCGGAGATCGTGCGACGCCGGTGCGTCGAGGATCATATTAATCCGGGCAACGACTCCACGTTGCGCCAGTTTGCCATCGACCTCGCCGATCTGCTGGAAAGGCGCGGCGCGGTGGACGAAGCGCAACGAATGATCTCCGGCGCGCTCGACGGCTCGCCGGGCGACTTCAGTCTGTTGCGGAGGCAGGCGCAGCTCTTTCAGCGCGCAGGGCGCACGGAAGACGCGGAGAACACGCTGCGCAGACTCTCGCGAATGGATGGCGGAAGTGCCGTCGCCCGCGGACAACTCGCGGCTCTTCTTGAGCAACGGGGCAAGCTCGCAGAGTCGCTCGATGTCCGGCTTCGCGGAGGCGGCTTCGATGCGCGGACGCCCGTCCTTCTTTATAAATATGGCCGGCTCGATGAGGGAATCGCGATGCTGGAGAAGTTCTCGGGGATCAGCGCCGTGGAGCCCGCGGCAGACCTCGCATTCGCCATGGCAATCGCGGGCGACATCGAAGGAGCGCGCAGCATTCTCGTCTCTCTCGCATCGCGCATTGGCGATCCGCGCGCGCAGTTTTCGCTACGCGCAAAACTCCTCGCTCTCCCATCCGCGCGACCGTCGTCGGAATTCGTGAGCCGGATGAAGGAAAGGATGCTCGCTCTCGCGGAATCGCGGACCGAGCTTCTGGATCGATACTACGAGTTTTTCCAGCAACACGCCGCGCGACTCGGTATCGCTGCAGCATGGACCGCAGAGCTCAAACAGAGCGGCGCTCTCGGCGCGAAGTTCGCGCTGATCGAGAATCAACCCGAACTGGCGGCAAAGACGATCGACGAGCTTCTCACTCACGCTACATCGCAGAGATTTCCATTTGACCGGTTGCTGGCCGCTTTGGGCAAAACCGCTATGGCGGTTCCAGTGGCCAAGCGGGCGGCGGAACTCACATCCCCGCTCCCCGGACCGTTGCAAAGCTATGTGCAACTGCTCGACGGACTAGGGCGGCGCGAGGACGCCCGCAATGCGCTCATTCAATTTGAATGGACGTCTTCATTTACCGGCAACGCCGCCGTGCTTGGGCGTCTGTGGATGAGCCTCGGCGAACCGGAGCGCGCGCGCATTCATTTTCAGGCAGCACTCAAGGACCGCCCTCTTGCTTCCCAGTCCCCGGCGCTCGCCGGCATGGCGCAGGTTCAGGCTGCGACTGGAAACCGCGAGGCTGCAAACATGTTGCTCCGACGCGCATTTATGCAGCCGTCGTTTCGTGACTTCGGCCCGCTGGTGGACATCCTTTCCCGCGCTGGGGAACTGAATCAATGGAGCAAAGCGGCGAGCGAACTCGGAGTTCGCCCGGAACTGGTCCATGATTTTAAGAACGCGATTTTTGAACACTACGAGAAAAACGGGCGCACTGCGGAGGCACTCTCATGGATCACCGCAGCGCCGGAAATCATCGCGCCGGTCAACGAGCAGCGTCTGGACTCTCTGACATTTGCGCGTATTCGGGCGATGGCGCGTAAGACTGGGGAGTTCAAAACAACCGTCGCCACATTTGAAGCACTCCGGGGCTCCGCGGCACCCGATATCGAGCCGGAATTTGCTATGCTTCATGCCGATTGGTGCATCGCCCGGGGTGAAAATTCCGCCGCAACGCCGTATTTGGTTGCCGCTGCCGCCCTGCGCCCCGCCAATTGGGAATACGTCCGCCGGGCCGCCCAAGCACACCTGTCCGAAGGCCGGAAAAACGAGACTTTTTCTCTGTTGGAGGGCTTTCTCGGAGTCTCCCAGCCCCCCGCCCAACGCGACGCCGCAATCGCCCTATGGGAGGAAGCAAAAAGAGCACCAGAGAAAAAAGACTAAACTCTTTCTTGCCAAGAAATGCCGGAAACGCCAAGTTGCGCGCCCTTTTTCTACAAATACTAATACGATCGCATGTCCACTGAATTGATGACGGAACTTCTTGAAGCTGGTGTTCACTTTGGTCACCAGACCAAACGCTGGAACCCTAAAATGAAGCCCTATATCTTCGAAAAGAAGAACCAGATTTATATTATCAATCTGGGACAAACGGTAAAGCAACTCCACGGAGCTTGCGAATTCCTCGCCAACATCGCCAGCCGCGGCGGCAAAGTTCTCTTTGTCGGCTGCAAGAAGCAGGCACAGGAAGCCGTGAAAGAAGCTGCAGTCGCCTGCGGCCAGTTCTACGTCAACCAGCGCTGGCTCGGCGGCACCCTCACCAATCTCAAAACAGTCCGCAAGAGCATCGCTCGCCTGAACTGGATCGAGACGATGGAGACGTCGCCCGACTACGCCAAGATGGGCAACCAGGAAATTTCCGCAGTGCGCCGCGAAGGGGCCAAGCTTCTCCGCAACCTCGAAGGTATCCGCACGATGGACCGCAATCCTGACGCGATGATCATCATCGACAGCACCCGCGAGACCAACGCAGTCGCCGAGGCCCGCCGCCTCAACATCCCAATCGTCGCGATTGTGGATACAAACGCCGACCCGAGCATCATCGACTACCCGATTGCTGGAAACGACGACGCGATTCGCGCCATCCGCATCATTCTGCAAAAGCTCGTGGACGCACTCGTCAGCAGCAACGCTTCGGGAGCCAAGAAGGCCGACGCCGAACTCGCGGCAGTCGCCGAGTAAAAACAGACTCACAGGCTTGATATTCAGCTGAAGGGTTGTGAGCTCAGAGACATTGTCTCGCGGTTCCCGACCCTTCGGCATTTCCAGCCACCACCTCCCTAGAACTCACACAAACAAACACTCTTAGAAAACCAATCCGTATGACAATCGATCCGAAACAAGTCGCCGCACTCCGTGAAAAAACCGGGACCGGCATGATGGAATGCCGCAAAGCCCTCGTGGAAGCCAACGGCAACCTCGAAGCCGCCGTGGACCTTCTCCGCGCCAAAGGTGCCGCCGGTGCCGCGAAGAAAGCCGACCGCGCTGCGAACCAGGGCGTCATCGCACAATCCATCCTCGCCGGTGGAAAGATCGGCCTCCTTTTGGAAGTGAACTGCGAAACCGACTTCGTCGCCAAGAATGATTCCTTTCTCGCCACCACCACCGAATGGGCCAAGTTGCTCGCTGAGAATCCATCGACCGACCTAGAACCGCTCCGCGTCGAAGCCATCCAGAAGATCGGCGAGAACATCGTAATCCGCCGCAACGTCCGTTTTGAAATCACCGGCAATGGTGCCGTCGCCTCTTACATCCACCTCGGTGGGAAGATCGGCGTGCTTCTCGAAGTGAGCGCCGGAAAAGCCGAAACGGCCGAGAACGAAGAGTTCAAGCAATTCGTCCGCGACGTCACCCTGCATATCGCCGCAGCGAGCCCCGTCTGCCTCAACCGCGACGAGATTCCGCCCGCACTAGCAGAACGTGAACGCGCCATTTACGTAGAAAAAGCGCCGAAGGACAAGCCAGCCGCGCAAGTCGAAGGCATCGTCAAAGGCATGATGAACAAGTATTTCGCGACGGCATGTTTGCTGGAGCAGGGCTTCGTGAAGAACCCCGATCAAACCATCACGGCGCTCGTCACGGAGAAATCCAAGACGCTCGGCGACACGATCGAAATCCGCCGCTTCGCCCGGTTCCAGGTCGGCGAGGAAATCGCCGGATAGCCTCGCAATTTCGTTTTCAAGGAACACCCCGTCCGCGCAAGTGGACGGGGTGTTTTTTTGAATGAGAGGAATGCGTGTGCGACCCGCGTGAAAACAACGAATCGACCGCAGTGACGCCAAAGTTTAACTTTACGACGCACACGGCTTGCTCTTCCCCTCGATATCACTAGTCTTAAACGTTTCATGGAGTCCGTAGATTATAACACAGCAACTTGTCCCACCTGCGGGATGCTCATCGATGTTTCGAACGAGGAGGTCTTCGCGAAGATTCATTGCGCGGGATGCGGGACGTGGATGCGCGTGCGGCAGATATTTGCGAACTACGAAATCCAAGGAATTTTAGGCGAAGGCGGGCAGGGAACCGTCTATCGTGCGACGGATTTGAAACTAAATCGTGCGGTGGCAATGAAAGTCATTCGCAGGGAGTTCAGCAAGGATGCGGATTTCAAGCGGCGTTTTGAAAGCGAAGCGCAAATCACCGCTTCGCTGAACCACCCGCACATCGTGAAGGTTTTCTCGTATGGCGAAGACCAGGGCATGATGTATCTCGCGATGGAAATGGTCGCCGCGGGAAGTCTGGACGGGATGATGACGGACGGCGTGAAGGTCGATGAAGACCGCGTGCTCGAAGTCGGAATTCAGATCGCACAGGGCCTGAAAGCGGGGCTCGAAAAAGGACTGATCCATCGCGACATCAAGCCCGGCAATATCCTCTTTTCCGACAACGGAACCGCGAAGATCGTGGACTTCGGTCTGGCGATTTTGGTGGAGAAGCAACACGAAGAGGAAGGCGAGATGTGGGCGACTCCTTTCTATGTGGCTCCGGAAAAACTGGACGGCACTCCCGAGGATTTCCGCAGCGATTTGTATTCGCTTGCAGCGACCATGTTCCACGCCATTTCAGGCAGGCCGCCGTTTATCACCGAGACGAATTCGATGGCGGAGTTGAAGCGAATCAAGAGCCGTCCCGTCCATTTGTTGAGCTTCGCACCCGGCGTTTGCAATGCGACCGCGTTCGTCATCGACAAGGCGCTGGCGGTGAGCCCCTCCGACCGATTTGAAAGCTACGACGCGTTCATTGAGAACCTACAGTTCGCACGCTCCGAGTTACGGCGCGGGCTCACCGAAAAACGGCGTCGCCTGGTGCTTCCGGTCGCGAGCAGTGGGAGCTGGCTCACTTTTGCCGCCGTAGCGATCATTGTCGGAGGCGGGCTCTATTTCTGGCTGCACCGGCCTTCCAGCGCACCGCCGGAACTCGCACCGATCGTGGATAAAGGGCCGAAGATCAGCCCCGAAATGCGCTACACGACTGCGCGGCGGGATCTTCTCGCGGGAAAATACGATCTGGCTGCTGCTGCATTCCGGGAGCTTGTCGCGGACAAAAAAGTCGGCGAGCCCCTCCACAGTTGGAGCGCAACGCACGAGGCTCTCTCCGAGCTCCTGCAGGGACGCCCCGCAATTGCACAGGAAGTTCTGAAAAAAATGGGGTCAGAAGTATCGCCTGAGACCAGCGGTCTCGATGACGAACTGGCGGCGTTTTTCAGCAAGCTCGCAAAGCACGGTGCATCAATGGAGGCCACGCCGTTCTCCGAAGCTGCAATTTACAAGAAGGACACAGTGGAGGCGCTGGGTCTGCTGATTATCGGCCTGACGAACTGGGAAATCGGGGCGCACCCCGAAGCCGTCGAATGGCTGAAGGCATACCAGAGTGCAGCACCGTCGGGTCCCGCAAGCTGGGCGGGCGACCACAAAAAGGTCGCGGGCAATTACCTCGAAGACTTCGCTCATTTCCAGACTGTGGCTGAGGACATCCGCAACTATGCGGACTCGCCGGATAAAGCGGCGGCCGCTCTGAAAAAGATTCCGACAGTGAAATCGAAGTTGAAATCCGCATCACTGGTCGCGCTCCTGAGCGACTTGGAGCGGGACAATTCCTCGAAGATCGAAGCGGCGATGGCGATGGCCGCGGAGAACATGAAAAAGCAGCAGGCCGAGCAGGAGCGCGCGGAGGAAGTCGCCCTCACGGACGTGAAGATGAAGCTCAAGGGCCTCTGCGAAAATTACCGCTTCTCGGACGCGATTACGCTCATCAATTCGGCACAGGTCACCCTCCCGGCAAACGTCGCCGAGCGCGACCTGCTGGCGCAGCGCATCACCTGGCTGGTGA
This sequence comes from Verrucomicrobiaceae bacterium, assembly GCA_043719365.1. Classification (GTDB taxonomy): domain Bacteria; phylum Verrucomicrobiota; class Verrucomicrobiia; order Chthoniobacterales; family Chthoniobacteraceae; genus SXWH01. Next base: position 6,285 of record JAYSTZ010000164.1, read on the forward strand.
AGTTTAAGGAGCAACTCATCAAAGACCTTTCCACTTCCGGCTATGCGGCTGCGCTGGTGAAAAAGAACGGCCAACAACTCGCCGGCGGCGTGGTGAAAGCAAATGAGACTCAACTCGACGTCAAAGTCGCATTTGGAGTGCTCCCTCTCCCTTGGGCAGATCTTACGCCGGACAGCGTCATGCTGATGGCCGCCTCGTTCCTAAAACCAAACCTCGCGATCGATGTCTTGGCAGAGCGCCAATGGCACCTTGGGGTTTTCGGATTGTTCACCGGCAAGGTCAATGAGGGCGTGAAGTTCATGGATGCCGCAGCGGCGATCCGTGACGAATACCGCGTGCAGCGCGCACTGTTCTTCGAAAGTACAAATCAAGACCCGGCACCGGCACCGCCTACTGCGCCCGCCGCTCCACCCACATCGAAGGCTGAAACGCCAATGGCGGATGGAACCGAGATGGCTAAGGCACCGCTCAACCCCACGACGCCTACGACACCGATGGGGACGGAGCTTAATCTCCGTCGCCCAAAAGCGCCCGGCCAGCCTTAATCGGGCTACCGCAGGAGGTCCTCGATTTCGGCCATGCTGAGACCTTCCATCATCGGCTCTTCGCTCTCGATAGTCGCCGCGATGGCCGCTTTCTTTTTCGCCTGAAGGGTCAGTATTTTCTCCTCCACTGTGTCACGCGCGATGAGCTTGTAGCTTGTCACCACTTTGCGCTGGCCGATGCGGTGTGCGCGATCGGTGGCCTGCGCTTCGACTGCGGGGTTCCACCATGGATCGAAGTGGATGACGGTGTCGGCGGCGGTGAGATTCAATCCCGTCCCGCCCGCTTTGAGACTGATCAGAAACACCGGAGCATTTCCATTTTGGAAGCGGGCAACCTCTTTGCCCCGCTCCTTCGTCGAGCCGTCTAGGTAGCAGTAATCAATATTCTGCGCAGCGAGTTGCTCGCGCATCGCGGAGAGCATGGTGACGAACTGGCTGAAAACGAGAACTCGATTTCCCCCGTCGATGGCGGTCGAGAGAAGTTCGCCGAGCAGTTCCAATTTCGCGGATGCTTCTTCAGCGGGCGGAGGGTTTTCCATGCCGAGAAGTCGCGCGTCGCATGCCGCCTGCCGAAGCCGCAAGAGCGCTGTGAGCATGAGCATCCGCGCTTTGCCGGCGTTTTTCTCTGCGGTCAGCTCGGAGAGCTTCGTGCGGGTGGCAGCGGCGAGTTGGGTGTAGATTTCCCGCTGAGTCGGTGTGAGTTCGCAGTAGGCGACCTGCTCGATTTTGTCGGGCAAATCGGCGGCGGCGGTCTTCTTCGTGCGACGCAACATGAACGGCTGGATGCGTCTGCGAAGTCGCCCGGCTTCGGGTCCGGAAGCGTCCGCCTGCATCGGTCGCTCTGTGCGCTCGCGAAAGTCTTCGCGGCTGCCGAGATAGCCGGGCATGAGAAAATTCATGAGCGACCAGATGTCGCGCACGCTGTTTTCCATCGGCGTACCGGTGAGCACGAAGCGGTGTCGGGCGCGAAGGGCGGTGGCTGACTGGGCGTTTTGACTATCCGGATTTTTGATGTGTTGCGCTTCGTCCAGCATTGCGGCGGCGAATTCGATGCCCCGATACTTTTCGATGTCGCGGCGCAGCAATGGGTAACTGGTGATGACGAGGTCGCTCGCAGCGATTTGCGCGAAATCACGCCGCCCTCCTTCCAGTGCGTGAACGCGGAGTTCCGGCGTCCATTTTGCGGCCTCCGCCTGCCAGTTGAAAATGAGCGACGAAGGACAGACGATGATACTCGGCCCGGTGCCGCGCAGTGTGCGGAGAAAGGCGAGCGCCTGGAGTGTTTTGCCGAGGCCCATCTCGTCTGCGAGGATGCCGGCGAGTCCGTTCTTCGCGAGGAAGTGCAGCCATGCGACCCCGTGCTTCTGGTAAGGTCGCAGGACGCCCTCCAGATCGCCAAGCGGAACAGGCTTCAACGTATCGAGATTGCGCGTGGCAGTCGCCCATTGCCGCCATGTCCCCTGCCCTGCAATGGCGACGCCGCTTTCGCTCGCGAAAAGATCGAGCGCGCCGGCCTGCTTGCTGTCCAGACGGTAGGTTCCGGGCGAGAGCTGTCGAGGAGCGCTGTCACGCAGGACGTGCTCAAACTCATCGAGCAACGCGCCATCGAAAACCGCGATCTTGTTTCCCTTTTTCACAAAGCTCTGTCCGCCTTGCAGCAGCCTCGCGATATCCGCGCCGGAAAATCGTTCACCGCTCGGGCTGGCGAGTTCGTAGCGGAGGTCGAACCATTGCTCTCCGCTCGATACAATCTCCACTCGCGGCGCGACGCGCTCGACGTCGCGGGTGACGTGCTCAAAGCGTTCGCCGATGGTGACCGTCCACTCCCGCTGAAGCCGTGGCAATACGCTCGCGAAGAATCCAAGAATGCCCCGCTCGCCCCGCAGAACAAACTCGCCCTGCGCGTTCGGGCCACTAAAGCCGCACGAATTGAGCCGCGCGACGGCGGTTTGCTCGGCAGCGCGATTGCGCGCAAAACGAGCGAGCGCCGCGCCGGTCGCATCAAGCGTGATCTTTCGCTCGCCGTAAATCGCATCAAGTCGCGCAGTGAGGAAATTGAGCGAACCCTCAATGTGCGCAGAAAAGCAAACATCCGGAATCACCACAGGCTCGGGCTCGGCCGTGGCAACGTCGCCCTCGATTTCGAAAAAGCGGGCGAGCACCGGCAACTCGCGGGCAAGGAATGCATCGGACGCATCCGCAGGAATCGTGAGCGGCCCCTGCAAAAGCCGCAGATACGGCGCAGGAAGACAGGGCGCGACGGCTGAGAAACAACTATTTTCGAGGGTCCACGCGGACATCGCACCGAGCAGAATACCCGCCGGGCATTTCGCGGAAATAAGGAGCCCGCCCGCCTCGCGCTGCACAGTGAGCACGCAGCGCAGCGCATCGTCCTTTACGGAAACAGCGGTCGCTTTTCCGAAAGTCACGCGAGGATGCCGCACGAGCACACGCAGCATTTCCGCAAACTCAGTGCGCCGGAGCGTGAGCATCGCGAGCGGACGCCCCATCGCTGCGATGAGCCGCGGACCGAGCACTGCGTCCGCCGGATCGACGCGGTATTGCTTCTTGGCATCGAGCGTGGCGAATGGCCGGCGCTGCGTGCCGAGCTGCGCCTCCACTACTGCCATGATTGCGTCCTTCTCCCACGCCGCCGCAAAGTTTGGCGGCAGGATGACATGCAGTGAACAAGGCTCGCCTTCCGTCTCGGAAAACATCGCATGCTCCGGCTCGCGCGGCTTCTCCACCACTGGGGCCGCAATGACTTTCGGCGGAGCGAGAACGGCAAGTCCCACCGCAATCGAGTGCGCGCAGATGCGTCCCCAGCGCCGCGATTCCATGCAGGTGCAAGTGTTCTCGATATCGGTCTTCGATTTGATTCGCAGGCCGGACCGAAACTCCGTCTCGGCACCGCGCACCAGGCCGACCAATTCCGGCGGCTCGTAGCGCGCGTTCGTGACGCGGTCCGCCGCAAAAATGGCGCGCGCTTCTTTCATCGCCTGCCATCCACCGGCATCTGCCAGCAGCTTCTCGGAGAGCGGAACCATCAACGCTGGTCGGCTTTTTCGTAAACACGCGTACGGATGCCCGCGACGAGGAATGCGATGCCGATTCCGAAGAAGTATAGGGAGAGCGTTTGCCCTGCGGAGAGGCTGCCCATTTTCCAGGCGGGATCGGGGACGCGGAATATTTCGCCGATGATTCGCAGCGTGGCGTAGAGGATGAAGAAGAGGCCGGTGAGAACGCCGCGCGGCATTCGGAATCGCGTGCGGAGTGTGTAGAGGACGGTGAATAGAACTACGCCTTCGAGGAAAGCTTCATAGAGCTGCGATGGGTGCCTCACCGGCAACACATCAGCGAGGCGTTGAGCCAGCGCAGGGTCGTGACGCGCTGCCTCGATGATGCGCGAAGATTCGCCCATCACCGCAGGATCGCCGCCGACAGCCGAGATGGCGTCTGCGCTCTCGTGCAACTCGGATGCAAACTTCACGCCCCACGGGACCGTCGTGATGTGGCCATAGAGCTCGCCATTCCAAAAGTTCGCGCACCGTACTAGAAAGAGGCCCACCGGTGCCGTTACGCACAGCGAGTCGCCGATGCTCGTCCACGAAACGCGCCAAAGCCGCGATAGGACGAACGTCACAATCACGATGCCATAAATTCCGCCGTGGCTCGCCATACCGCCATTTTGCACCTCAAACATCCACCACGGGCTGTCGTGCGCCTGGTAGCGGCCATACCACAGAATCCAGCCGAGCCGCCCGCCAAGCAGGACACCGAAGAGCCCTGTCCACGTAATAAAGTCCGCGACTTTCGCGGGATGCAAATCCGTGTATCCGCGTTCGGCGAGGCGCTTGTACAGCCAATAGACCAGCAGCGCAGAAAC
>JAYSTZ010000165.1:0-4297 GCA_043719365.1 Verrucomicrobiaceae bacterium
GGGGGCGATCCCGCTGACGGACAAGGCGTCAGAAAAGTGGGACAAGGGGCCGTGGGAGGGGATGGAATTGCAGAGCACGCGGGTGCCGCTGGAGCTGAAAAATGAAAAGGAGCAGGAACTTTTCGGGCTCTACCAAGTTACACTGGTGCTGAAATGGAAGTCGGGAGCAGACGTCATTTCGCGCGATCTGACTTTCTACATTTATCCACGCCAGCGTTGATGCGCCCATTTTCCAACATAAAGAACCGCTCTGCGATGACGATCCTTGAGGTCGTGATCGCGGTGATCATCCTTTCGTTTATCTCGGTGGCGGTGTTTCAGTTTGTGCGCTCGAATTTGAAGGCGATGTCGATTTCTGCGGAGGATGTGAATGAGCGGCTGGGCATGGAGCGGCTGCTGGACTTGGTGCAGGAGGAGTTTTACGCGCTGCCGGGCCGGGGGCAGTCCACGCTGCTGTCGAAGTCGCTGAAGCTGGGTGGCAAGGATGTGGATAATGTGGAGTGGCGCTCAAAGGGCGGGCCGGGGCTTTTGACGACGGCGGCGAAGGGTGAGTATCAAGCGCGGCTGCGGATTAAGCCGGTGAAGCGGGACTCGAACAAGCAGGAGATCGGGATCGAGCGGGAGCTGGTGATTCAGGACACAGCGCTGGGGCCGGTGGCGAGTTCGGGGACGCAGAAGCCGGACTGGATTCCGCTGATTCAAAACGCGCATTCGATGAAGATCCGGTTTTTTGATCCGCGGCTGAATACGGAGGTGGCGGACTGGACGGACCCGGCTTCGCGGCCGAGCTACATGCGGATTTCAATCATGAGGGTGGACGACGAAGTGCCGATGGAGGCCGTCATCGCCATCCCGGCAGCCATCGCCACGCAGCAGCAATGATTCCTTTACCAACATACCGCCGGGGAGCTGCGCTCCTGCTCGTCCTGTGGGCGATCATCGTGCTGACGGCGAGCGTGCTGGTGTATGCGACGTTCATCCGGCAGACGCTCAAGACGGCGACGGAGGCCTACTACGACACGGACGCACGGGCCATGGCAAACAGCGGGATGGCGCTGGGGCTGCATCCGCTGGTGACGAAGGAAACGCCCGCGCTGGCGATGAATGAGAGTGCCGACCCTGGGTTCCGCGTCAAAATGATCAGCGAGGGCGGGAAGCTGAATTTAAACCAATTCCTGCGCGAGGATGACCCGCGGAAGATCGAGATGTTCAAGCGCTGGCTGGAGTGGCGCGGGATCGAGTTTAATGAGCGGGAGCATATTGTGGATTGCATCCTCGATTATCTTGATGCGGATAATCTGAAGCGCATCAACGGGCAGGAGGACACCGAGGGCTATCACCCACCGAATCGCGGGCAGTTTCAGGAAATCGAGGAGCTGGAGCAAGTGTGGGGGATCGAGGCGCTGACTTCGCAGGGCGGGTGGAAGGATGACCTGACGATTTACTCGCAAGGCCCGATCGATGTGACGGCGGCGGAATTTCAGATCATGCGCCTTTTGCCGGGACTCGGCGATGGCGGCATCCAGAGGTTCCTCGAATGGCGGAAAGGCTCAGACCAGATCGATGGAACGCTGGACGATCCGCCGATCACGAAGCTGGAGCAGATTCAGGGGTTTCTCGGCCTAAACAAGACGCAATACTCTGCGCTGAGCGGCCTCATTGGCCTGAAGGATAGCACCTGGCACATCACTTCCGAGGGCTGGAGTGGAAAAGTCCATCGACAAATAGAAGTCGTGGCCCGTAAAGGTGGACAGAACCCAAACATTTTAAGCTGGAAAGAATGAAAAAGAACGGAGCCGCAAACGCGCTCATTACACCCGACGCAAATGGCTGGCGCCTCCGAATGGGAGGCGAAGACCAAGCGCTCGCAACGCTGGACGAAGCACTATCCTTCGTCCCCGGCGGCGCGCACATCGAAGTCGCACTCCCCTGTCAGGCTGTCCTCTTGGAGCGACACAATCTCCCCTCCACCGACCAGGCGGAACTCGCAGACATGCTGCAACTCCAACTGGAGAAATCGCTCCCCTTCCCTGTCGATGAAGTGAGTCATGGGTTCGAGACGCTCGGCAATTCGGAGACCGAGACGACCGTTCTTTCCATCACTGCCCAGCATACGCAACTGGAGAGCATCTGCGCGCCGCTCCGCCAGGGTGGCCGTGTGCCCGAGCGAATCTCGCTCTATGCGATGCGCATCGCGACCGTCTGCCCGCCGGACGAAACCGTCCTCGCCGTGTGGCCGGAGCAAGGCCAGACAGTCCTCGCGATTTTCGAAAAGGGAAAGCTGAGCTGGGCGCAAGCCGTTCCCTTTACCGAAGCGGAAGCCGTCGTATCCGAGCTTCCCGGCCTCCTCATCGCAGCGGAACTGGAAGGTGTTCCGGTTAATTTCACACGCGTCCTTGTTGCGCCCGGCGAGCTGGAACTAGTCGGGGCGCTCGGCAAGCACTTCGGACGTACGATTGATCCGCTGGAACTCCCAAGCGAATCGCAAGGCAACCTCGATTTACTCCCGCCAAGCTGGCTCCAAGAGGCGAACTCGCGCGAGAGCGGCGAGCGCATCAAGCAACGACTGCTCATCTTCTCCGTCTTCTACCTCCTACTCATCGCAGGCGCATTCATCTTTCTCGCGATGCAGAAGCGGAAGCTCCAAAAGCAAGTGGCTGAGCACAACGAAATGAAGCCGCGCTTCGCGGAAATCGACGCGCAGAAAGCCCGCTGGAAAGCCCTCTCTCCAGTCGTGGAGCCACCGCGCTACGCCGCGGAAATCATCCACCTCCTCGCGCGGAACCGCCTCGGAATCACTCCGGATGTGGAGTTCACGACGTTCACTTTCAGCAACCGCGAGTGGACGCTGAAAGGAGAGGCGACGACGGACAGCCACTTCGCCTTTTCGCAGAAGCTCAAAAAGGATGAAGACCTCACCATCGCCTTCGATATGCCCCCGCCCAATCCTCCGTATGTGCCGATTGGCAACACCGGAAAAGTCACCTTCACCATCGTAGGGAAACCAAAGCCATGACCCAAATGTCCCAACGGGAAAAACTCCTCGCCTGGCTGGTCGGCGGCGCGATGTTTTTTGTCCTGAATATCGTCGCCATCAAGTTTCTGATGAAGAACTATCAGACGATCACTGCGGAGCGGGAGTCGGTGGAAGGCAAGATTCGCGGGCTTAAGATGCTGGAAACCGAGCGCGCCCTTTGGACGCAACGGAGCCAGTACCTCGACGATTCCCTCCCTACCATCGGCGACTCCGAAGTGGCAAACCGCCAGCTCATCGACGGAGTGAAAAACGTCGGCAAGAAATACACCATCACCCTCGAAGCACCGCAGCCCGGCGTGCCGCTCAAGCAGCCGCTTTACACGCTTCTTAGCACCCGGATGGAAGCCAAGGGGTCGTGGACGCAGATGTTTGACTTCATTCAGGAATTGCAGGCACCGGGGCAGTTTATCTCCGTGGAAGGCGATATCAAAGTGGACCCCGCCGACAAGACACAACTCCGTGCGGCACTCAACATCGCCAAGTGGTATCAACCGGAACTCAAGTAATGAAAACGCTCACCTTCATCGCACTCACCGCATCCGCAATCGCAGCCACGGATTCCGCAATCCCGCAGCCATTCAGCCGTGAGCGGTATGAAGAGACGCGCACCGCCTCCCCATTCGTCCTCGCCACAAAGTCCGACGACAAGCCGCCAGCGGAAGTCATCAACCCGTTCGCGCAACTTTACGTCGTGGGCCTTGGGCGCGTGGACGGCAAGGAATACGTGACCATCGTGAGGCACGGCGAAGAAGGAAAGCCCATCCGGCTTTGGGGGAACGAAGAAAATGACGGTATTTCCGTCCAGCAAGTCGTGTGGTCCGACAAGTTCGGGCAAAGTAAAGTGAAGCTCAAAAAAGGCACCGATGTCGGTGAGATTGGCTTCGACGAGAACGCCACGAAATCGGCCATCGCAGGCACACCGATGCCGGGGCAGCAGGCCAATCGTCCGCCTGGAATTCCCGGAGGCAACCAGCCGCAAAACCAATTTCGCCCGCCAAACGCGCCGACCAACGTCCCGCAGCAAAATTCAAACATCCCGCGGCCCGGCGGCAACTACACGCCACCGGCAAACGTCCAGAACATCCCCCGCCCCACGGGCGGAGCAATCCCGAATGGCGGCGCGAATAATCCCGCGACGCAGAGTCGGCAGAGGATTCGGGTCGTGCCGAATAAGTAGGTCGGTGGTCGATTCCGGCTGTGACTGGTGATTTTCCATACCGCTGCCGGAGCTAAACGGGGATGGGAGCGGGGCTTTCCTAA
>JAYSTZ010000166.1:0-4293 GCA_043719365.1 Verrucomicrobiaceae bacterium
AGCAAAGTGAGCGCAAGCAGGAGCACCGCAGTCACGACAAACGTCAGCACCTGACTCCGCATCAAAGTGAGCGCCGACCACTGCTCTCCATGCGAACTAAAGTCGATGGCCTGATCCGGAATCAGCTCGGGAAACGCCCTCGGTGCAGCCCCAAAAAGATACTGCCCCATGCTCTCGATGAAGAGCGTAACGCCAATCGCCGTGATGAGCACAGTGATGCGCGGACGGTTTCGCAGCGGACGATAGCACAAGAACTCCACCAACATCCCAAACGCCGCACATGCCGCCATTACTACCACGAGGACCAGACCGAGTCCGAGAAGCGACTCCCATGGTCCGAACCACGACTGGAAGCCGGTCAGGTCACCCGCAGCTTCCGGCTTTCCTGCGATCTTCCATGCGAACTTGGTCAACCACGGACCGCAGTAATATCCGGCAAATGAACCGAGCATAAAAATGTCGCCGTGGGCAAAATTGATAAACCGAAGTACGCCAAAGACCATCGTATAGCCGAGCGCAATGAGCGCGTATATCGCGCCGAGCGACAGTCCGTTTATGACCTGCTGGATGAATTCGATGGTGCTGCTGTCCACTTTACGGGTGCGGAGAAAATACAACCTTACCCGACTCGGCAAGCCCGTTCGTTATTTCCTTTCGTTCCGTGCTCATCGAACGAAACCCCTACGGAACGATCGCGCTAAACATCAACTTGCGATCTCCGCGTCCGGCCAGCGTGCGGGTCAACGCGCCGATGGTCCGCTTCACGGTGCCTTTGAAGATTTCCTTTCCGTTGGCGGAAATGGTCACGGGCTCATCGAGATTCACCATTTCGTCGTTGAGCATCACGGAGGCGGACTTGCCCTCTGGAAGCACGAGCGTGAATGTCTGCCCTTTGCGATCGGCGACAATCTCATCGCCAGCCTTGGGCTGATTCCCCGGCACTGCCAGCCAGTAACTGCTCGTGTGCGTCACATCATCCTGCCGCCACACGATCCGCTCCGGCAGCGGATTGCGGGTGTATTTCTCCATCCAAGGAATCGCCTTCCTGTCATCCGTATCCATCCAGTGCTGCTTGCCTTTGTGGACCTCCACGAAGTGCTCGTAGCCTCCCGCGTCCTCCGTGTGCAGGGCGTCCAGCTTCTCGCCCCATTGGGCTGCGACCTTGTTTCGGTTATACGCGCCGTCGAGTTCGCCGACCTGGATGGCGAACGGCACATTCCGCAGGCCTAGCGGGGACGTCTCGTTCGGATGCCCGGCCATCATGGATGCTGCGGCCCAGCGGTCCGACATGCGTGGCGCGAGCTGATACACACCGTCGCCGCCCGCGGAATATCCGAGGATGAACACGCGGTCGGGATTCACTCCCTCCAGCGCCACGCAGTTCTCAATGAGTCGATCAAAAAGTCCATCCATGTGCCCTTCATGCCACAGATTCCAAGTGTCGGTCGGAGCACGGGGCGCAATGTAAACGCCTTCCTTCGCATGGTAAGCCTTCGCGAGTGCGAGCTGATTTCTCCACTGCGAGTCGTTCAGTTGCGGTGGCGCGCCGCCTCCGCCGTGCATCGAAATAAACAGGCTGCGTCCCCCGGCCGGCGCACTTTCCTTGTCGCCGAAATACACGACGCCGAACTTCATCTTCTTTCCGCCCAACTCGATCACTTTGTCCCGCATCTCCGCCTCGCGGGTGGTCCGGAGAAAAGACAATTGGTCCGCCCACAAAATCTCCGCAGCCTTTGCTGCGTCCTCTTTGGTGAGCGAAACAGAAGAAAACTGTCCCTGGGCCCCGCGCTGCTCACGCGGTGTCTTGATCCACGATGCGAGATCCTCAAGAGCCTTTGATGAAGGGGCGGAATCAGGAGCGCCAAATGCGGTCGTCGCGAGCAGAAATAAAAAGTGAACTTTCATCAGTGGATCGTGGCGGGAGTTCACGTCATCAACGCCAGCGAGTAAAGCTTTGCCGCCACTCGATGGCGCGCATTTCGAGCAGTTCACTTCCGCTTCCGGGAATTCTGCGCTAAAGGTGTCTGGTGATTTTCTATTTCATCTTTGGCACCGTGATACTCGGCGATGCGCTTTGGCTCGTGATGGCTCTGCGCAGATTGCCGCGAATGTGGATGCGAATCGCCGCGTTCGTTTGGGGCACCGCGCAACTCTCGGCCATGGCCGCGATTTCACTCGGCCGCGGCGGAAGCCCCACGTTTTACGACGGGCTCCCTCGATGGGTTCATTCCACCGTGTTGGTTTGGCATCTTATCATCGTGCTGCCTTGGCTGCTGATCCAGCTCGCCCGCGGAATCGTGGCTCTCGCCCGCCGAATGGCATTCGAACGCCCGACCACCGCCGATGTTCGGTCCATTTCCCGCCGCGACTTCATCACTGCGGCAGCGACTTTTGCGCCTCCGATGCTATCGTTCGGCGCATCCGCGCTCGGCGAGACGCAGCTCGATGATTTTCGCGTCCGCCGCCTCACCGTCCCTCTCGCGGAACTGCCCGCAGCGCTCGACGGAATCACCATCGCACAACTCACCGACTTGCACGCCGGGCGGCTCACTCGGGGAAAAGTGATGGAGAGGATCGTCGAGGAAACCAACCGACTCGACGCCGACATCATCGCGCTGACGGGCGACCTTATCAACGACTCGCTCCGCGCAATGCCCGCCGCGATGGAACTCGTCCGCGGCCTGCGGGCACGAAGCGTCATTGCCGCGTGCGAGGGAAACCACGACCTCATCGACAATCCGCGCGAGTTTTATCGCCAAGCGGAAATCGGCGGGCTTCCCCTGCTCCGCGACGAGTCCGCGACGACCACAATTCGGGGCCAGCGCGTCCAGATACTTGGCCTCCCGTGGGCACGCGGCGCGACGCAAATGTCCGCCGCGACCCGCGCACTTCTCGCAAAGCGCGACCCTGACGCTTGGCCTCTGCTGCTAGCGCATCATCCCCACGCGTGGGACTTCGCGGAGGGCATTCCACTTACACTTTCCGGGCATACGCACGGCGGACAGTTGATGATCAATGAGGTCCTTGGAGCCGGGCCGATGGTCTTTCGATACTGGTCCGGCGTTTACACGAAGCCCAACCGCGCTCTCGTAGTCTCGAACGGCGTCGGCAACTGGTTTCCTGTCCGCATTTCAGCCCCGGCAGAAATCCTCCACATTACGCTGAAGCGCGCCTGAAGCCAGCACGGGTGAAAAATTGACCGCCTCACGTCCTGCATTGCCTAGCGGAAAATCTCCGCTAACTTCTTTGAGCATGAGCGTCACTGAATCACCAAGAACGCAACGCCCCGCACTTCGCGGACTGCCGCAACAACTGGATGCCGCCGGGCGTCAGATGCAGCGGGAGAAAGGTGCGCGACTTGCGCTCAATGCGTGGCCCTGGCTGGGCGGAATGGCTGTCATGTTGGTCGCCGCCGACGTCATTTTCCACCCCGCAGGAGGACTGCGATTCGCGATGGGTCTAGCGTTTCTCGGGGTGGCCGCCGGATTTCTTTTGGCGGCGCTCATCGTCGCAATGCGCCGTCGCACACATGAACATGTCGCGAGCGTCCTGCAGGATCGCGCACCTCATCTCGGCACAAAGCTACTCAACGCCCTTCAACTCGGCGCGCAAACCCGCGATCAAAAAGTCTCCCCGCTCACCCGCGAACTCGCAATGACTGCTGTCGATGGATACGCGGCGGATTTGGAAAAAGCCAACCTCCGCCAGTATGCGAGCAACGGCGCGGCCCGACGTGCTTTGAAGCGCGCGGCACTCGGCGTGGCGTGCTTTGCCGCGCTCTTCGGGATTTGCTGGGAGATTACGCGCACCGTCTGGCCGCGCTTTCTCGACCCCTACGGCGACCACCCTCCTTTTTCATTTACGCGGGTGGAAATCACCGAGCCCTCGATCGATGGCGCAACGGTCTTGTACGGCCAGAGCGTCACAATTTCAGCGCTTACGCGAGGGCACCAGCCGGGAGAACTTTTTATTACGTTTCATCCACCCGAGCGCCCCGACGAAACACGCACGTTGCCGATGTTTGCCAAGGAGGACGGTCGCTTCACGCAACAGATCGAGAACGTAAAAACAGAACTCGTCGTCTTCGCACACACAAAGAACCTCCGCAGCGTAAGTGTGAAACACCGCATCGGCGTACAACGAGTGCCGCAGTTGGAGCGGGCTTTCGTGAAGACCGCGCCGCCTGCTTACACTGGAATCAAACCCGCGGAATCTGTGTTCGCATTCAAAGCCCTTCGAGCGCTCGGCGGCTCCGAACTAACATTTCGAATCCAAAGCAATCGCCCGCTCAAG
>JAYSTZ010000167.1:0-10697 GCA_043719365.1 Verrucomicrobiaceae bacterium
TCACTCATCGCGCGCCTTGGCGACAAACCACCCGGCGTTCCCGAGGGCTCCCGCTGGAAGTCATTTATTTCACTCGCCATTCCTGGCAATAAAGGTCCGCTTTTTGTGGCCACAATGGTCCCAGGAACAGGCGGCGTGACAACCGCCAACGACCTTGGTCTGTGGGCCGTGGACAACGCAGGCACGCTCCGTTTGGTCGTCCGGGAGTCCGACACCATCAGCATCGATGGCCTGCCTAAAACCGTGCGAACATTCAGCGCGCTGGGCATTGTCGCTGGTTCTCCCGACCAGACCCGCGCCAGCAGCAACAACGGATACGTCGCGTATCAGGCGGTATTCACGGATGGAACTCGAAGCGTCGTCCGGAGACTCCTCCCGCAACCGTCCCGCTGACGGATTAGTGCAGCAGCAACGGCACGATGTGCTCCCGGTAAATGACCGGCCACGCGTATTCGCACAGTGCCCGGCGGCGATCCGAAATCGCAGTATTCGCATTCAGCCAAAGACGAAGGCGGGCGGCGATTCCCGAAGGCGATTCATCCGGCAAAATTGGAAATCCCTCCGTGCCCGCAAGGCCGGACATGGGCTCAATCGCAGAATAAACAGCGGACAGCCTGTGAAGTCGCGCTTCGAGCAGCGGAAGCCCGAAACCCTCGTGCCTGCTGGGAAACATGAGCACGTCCGCCATCCGGTAGAAACCCGCGAGTTCCGCATCGCCGACGGGAAATATATCGTTCGCAAAAATCGTCTCTGGGCCTGCGAGTCTCCGAAGCGCCTGGCCGTATTCCCGTGATGCCGGATTGTGCGGATCTTCAGCGCCGGTGACGATCAAAGTCGCATCTCCAAGCGCCTTCACGATGCCGATGCCGCACTCCACGTTTTTCCGCAACAGAAGCCGCGTCGGGTGGAGAAAAATGAGGCGTCCGTCGAGCAGGTCGAGCTTCTCCAGTTCGCCTGGCAATCCAAGGATGCGCGCCGGGTCGATTCCGTTCGGAATAACCCGGCATTGCGACACGCCACGCGAGAGCAATTCACGCCGCCGAAGCTCGGAAATCGCGACAAACTCCACCCTCGTTTCAGCGGGCAACGCGAGTTCGGTTACATCATGCGTCCACGCCACAAATCGCACATGCGTCAGTCGCGCCGAGACTTTCCATAGCGCCTCGGTAAGCGCGGGCTGAAACGGCATCGTCAGCACATTATGAATGAACACGATATCCTGCCCGCTCAGCCCTTCAAGCAGCGCCTGCTCAGGCAAATCCGGCAAATGGCGACCCGCTCCGCGCTGGCAGAAAACGGTGACTTCGTGACCATGTCTCGCGAACAGGCGAGCGTGCTCATCCATCACCCGCTCGACGCCACCGACGACCGGTGCTGCTGCGTAATGGACCAGCGCGATTTTCACGGTCTAGGCGTCCTTTTTGATCTTCCCGCCCCACGACAAAATGCGCGCTTTTCCTCCTGCGGATTCAGCCTCTTTGATCTGCCCGTTTTTCACGTAACAAATGCTCAGCGTGCTCCACGCAAGCAAGTCGTTCGGGCGCAATTCGGTGTTCTTCAACGCCGCCTCGATCGCCTCCGCAAACCGACCGGTTTTCATCAACGCCATGCCCAGCGCATGCCAGCCATCGGCAAATGTCGGATCCATCTCCGTACAACGGCGGTATTTTTCCACGGCTGCATCCAGATCGCCGAGGGCGAGATCGCCGTTTGCATCGTCAAACAGCTCCTCCAACTCAGGACTCATCTAGCTTTGCTCGCCGGCAGGCTTGCCGAGGCCGAGGCCCGCAGCGTGGCGGCGTTCCTTCAGCCATTCGCGGAAGATTAGGCGCGAGCGGAAATTGTTCATCCGTTCGGTCGTGCTGGCCTTCTCCGTCGCGACTTCCGGTTTCGTCTCGTCGAACACGGGACGGCTGTCCACATGGACAATCAATCCACCTTCGGTCGAAGGGACAAATTCGCTGACTTCACCCGGTGCCAGCTTGGCGGCAGCCTGCTGAATATTCGACGAAAGGGCGCCCGGCGCGGGCTTCGTGGGCGAATACGCAGGAAGGGCTTCCGCCTTCAACCCGGCTGCCGTGGCGGCTTCTACGAAGGACTTCCCAGCTTTCACCGCTTCGGCGATTTGCTTCTGCACTTCCTCGCCTTTTTTGCGCAGCGCTTCGTCGGCTTTTTCAACCTGAAGTCCCGCCATCAAGGCTGCCTTTACCTCTTCCAATGTTTTCTGTTTGGGCTCGATGATTCCGCCCTCCGGAAGCATGGCGACATAGGCCCCAGTCTTGCCGATGAGGTGCGCGCTCACCGGGCTCTCTTTCTTCAGCGCAAAAATAGCTTCCCCGATTTCTTCCATACGATTGTTTCCATCCTGCGATGAGTCCTCCGCGAACGGCTTTGGCAATGCATCCTTCCCAAACGGCTCCGTCTCGGCGACCGAGAAAAGGAAGGGCTCTTTCTTTTCGGGAGTCTTGGCGTTCTCGGCGATTTTCGCCTGCTGCTCCGCGATGAGTTCATCGAACTTCCGGCCTTTCTTGATGGCCTGGGTGAAGTCGTACGCGGCATTTACGCACGCCTGAAGCTGCTTCGTATTTTCGCTTGGGGTCAATGGCTTTGCTGGGTCGGACGGATGCATTGAGAAGGAAATGTAGCGGACCTTGCGAAGTTCCGGAGTTTTCAACTGGTCCTTTTGCTCTTCATATCGCTTCTTCACCTCCTCATCCGTAGCCGCGACGCTCGCAAGAAAATCGTTTTTCTTTAGCGTCACATAGCTCGCTTCGGTGACTTGATTTCGAGCCAGAACTGCCTCACGGACTTCACCCGGAGTGCCCGCAGCCGTGGGCTTCAAAAGGTCCTGCACTTTCCGCAACCGGATGGAGCTTTTCAGGAACGAGTCGAGGTCGTTTTTGCTAAAACCATTTGGCGTCATCACGCGCTGAACGAACATGTCCCAATCCAGTTTCCCTTCTCCCTGCTGACTGGAGATTCGCGTCGCTTCTTCGACCATTTCCTGCTCGGTCGCACTGATTCCCATTGCGTCGGCTTCGTGTTCGAAAATCAGCGTATTCACAGCAGCCGTGTCGTAGTCGTCCTCCGGCTGAATGTAGGGATTCCGAGGATCGCCCCCCGAGAGCGCCTCGGCGTAACCGGACCGCAGGGCTGCAAAGACCTCCATTTTGTTCTTCGTTCGCTCGTGCTGTTCATGGCTGACGGGCGTCCCATAAACCTCGAACATCGCGTCCCCACGGTTCTTGTTCACGAGGCTGCTATTGCCCCAAAATGCGAATGAAACGATGACGAGGGTCGCGATAACGACCATGAGGGGCTGACTCCAGCGGCGAAGGATATTTACCATGATTTTGTTGTGAAAAATGTATTTCCAGTTGCGTTAAAATTTCGCCGCCCATAGCGTGGGCAGCGTCAACTTAAACGAATAAAAAGCGCGTGAAACTACGGTCCATGCTACCCACCCGGCAACTTCTTTCTCCAATAATCGGCCTTCTAACGATGGCCTCCGCAGCCATTGCCCAGCAGCCAGTCGCTGCTACAGGGCCGGACTACGTGCGCTTTAAACCGGCTGCGGCCAACGCCCAGCCACGCGTCTTGCAAGGCGTGCTCATCACCGGCGTCGTCGGCGGCAAAGCGTCTATTAAAGATGCGGCAGGCGAGATCGCCTACAACCTCAATACCCTCGACGAAGTTCGAAAACCTGCCCCGCAAGAATGGATCGCAGCTTCCCGCGCCATCGAATCGGGTGAAGTGGAAAAGGCGATCGTTCTCGTTCGTGGCGTGGCTGAAAAGTTCCGCGGCCTGCCCGTCCCGTGGGCTCAGGATGCAAGCGCATCACTCGGAGGTCTGCTCATTTCCGCCGGAAAGCTCACCGAGGCCGAAAGCGCGTTCACCGCATTTGCCCAGGCCTATCCTACCGCCGGCAGCGCGGTCATCGATGTCGGCAAAGCACGCCTCGCTGCGGCGAAAAAGCAGTTTAGTGAAGCCAAAACACTCGCAACCCCGATTGTCGAAGGTGCGCTGAGCAAGAAGACTGTAACCAAAAGCGAAAGCCAGCTCTTCGGTCAGGCATTCTATGTGATCGGACAGGTCGCCGAAGGTGAGAACAAGCTTCCGGAAGCCATGGAAGCATACTGCCGCACGGTAGCACTATTCTATCAGAACCGGGAGACGGTCATCGCCGCGCAGCAAAGAATTGATGATTTGAGAAAGAAAGGCGTTGCCGTTCCGTAAACAGATCATTAAGACCCCGCGGCGAAATTGCCATAAACAGCCTTTAAAAACCTTCTGAACCACTCACATCGAATCATGATTACGAACAAAACACGCCGTTTTCTTCCCACATTCCTCCTCCTCTCCACCCTTCTAGCGTTGCCTTCGAGCGCACGGGCGGATGATTCCATCATCACCCTGATTATTCACGGCGGCCCCCTCATCGTCTTCATCTGGCTCTGTATTTTGGGCACGTCGATCATCATGGTCACGCTGATCATCCAGAACGCAATCAGCTTCAAAAAAGACAAGCTGGCCCCGCCGCCGCTCGTGGACAGCCTCCGCCAGCTCCTCGGCTCCGGCAACTATCAGGAAGCTTGGGAAACCTGCAACGCCAACAAGAACTACCTCGCAAACGTTCTGAAATCCGGCCTTTCACGAATTGGCCGCGGCAAGGAAGCCGTAGAGTCCTCAGTCGCCGAGCACGGCCTTCGCGAAGCAACCTTGCTCCGCACGCGGAACAGCTACCTCTCCGTGATCGGCGTCGTCAGCCCGATGATCGGACTGCTCGGAACCGTCATCGGAATGATGGGTGCCTTCAAAGTTCTCGCATCGTCTGGTGTGCAGGATCCGAAGGCTCTGTCCGGCAAAATTTCGGAAGTTTTGCTCGCCACCGCAGCGGGTCTCTTCATCGCGATTCCGGCGTTCGTTTCCTACTACATTTTCCGCAACATGTCGCAGGCATCGATCGTTCACGCCGACGATATTGTGAATACGCTCCTGATGGACGTTCCTTACGAGGAACTCTCCGGGATGCATGTCGGCGACAATTTCTCGGGCGCTCCCGCCCCAGCCCGCCAGTTCGGTGGAGCGCAAGCAGCAGGCGGCGCGATGGCCAACTGCCCGGTTTGCGCCGGGATGGTCGCATCTGGCACGAACCCATGTCCGCATTGCGGCTCGGTGCTGAGCTGGTAACCGCTTCTAACTTCCAATAAACCATGGCACACAAAACAAGAGGACAGCTCGCGAAGGCAGCGACTCGCATCATGCCAGAGGAGGATCCGGATTTCCAGATCGCTCCCATGATCGACATCCTGCTTGTGCTGCTCATTTTCTTCATGTCCATCGCCACCGATCAGGTGTTGCAGGTGAACAAGGATGTCGTGCTGCCGGTCGCAAAGGATGGGAAGGACGCCAACCCGACTGAGAAACATTCCGAATTGATCGTGAACGTCGTCTGGAATGAAGTGACCCAGTCCGGCGGAATCGTGGTGGACGACAAGCCGATTGAGGCTCCGGCTTTGACCACGCGTGTTCAGACCATGGCGAAAAGCCCCGACTTCCGCGTCGTTATTCGCGCCGACAAAGGCGCGCGCTACGCCTACACCAAGGAAGTCATGCGTGCCGTCGGCAACGGAGGCGTCGGAAAAATCACATTTAGCGTCGTCGATAAAGAACTCGACCGACCAAAGAAGTAAACTTCAACCAACACTAGAAAGGACACACTGATATGGGCGGAGGAGGAGGCGGAGAAGACGGAGATTTTGGATTCCAGATTGCACCCATGGTGGACGTGGTATTCGTCCTCATGCTGTTTTTCATGGCAAGTTCGGGACAGGTTGTGACTGAGAAAGAGCTCAACATCGCGCTCCCAAGCGGACAATCCGCCGGAGATACCAGCATCGTAAAGACGCCGATCTACATCGACATCAATTCGGACGGAGTGGTCTTTGTGAACAACGAGCAAATGGGTTCGGGTGCGAAAGACCGCGATCTCTTACAACTTCGCGAAAAACTGAAGGCGGTCCTCGGAGACGCGACCGACCCCGATCCAGTCATCATCCGACCCGCCCCTGACACCAAGCAGGAGCGCGTCGTCGATGTCCTGAATGCTTGCGCCGCGACCAAAGTCGTCAAAAATCTCAGCTTTAGTTAGCAGCTCAATTTGAGGCGCGAACGCTCAGTCGCGCCGGTATTCGTCCAAGTTCCAGGTTTCCGGCCCCGTCCGTCTAAGGAATGGGGGACCGGAAACGTGAAACCTGTAATAAGAATACCAATATGAGCACATCCGCGAACAACGAAGACGGCGATCATGGATTCCAGATCGCCCCCATGGTGGACATTGTTTTTGTCCTACTCATGTTTTTCATGACGTTCAAAACCGTCAAGGAACTCTACGTCGAAGCCTCCCCATCAGGCCAATCCAAGACAATCGATGCGTTTTCGCCACCGCCAATCATCCTCGATATTGCGTCGGACGAAACCGTTTCAATCAACGGAAAAATCGTCGCAGCACCCGAAGACGCCCAGTTCGGCGACCTCTCCCGCTGGCTCGATGGAATCCGCTCCACCTCCACCAAAGACGAACCATTCGTCATCCGCGCCACTAACGACACCCGCCACGAACGAATCGTCCGCGTGCTGGCCGTTTTGAACAAAGCGGGCTTCAAGAAAATCACCTTTGCCTGACGGCTACGGAGCCACGCGCTTCCAAGCCTCCGCGACCATCGGGCTCTCCGGTGCAAGCCTCATCGCTTCTGCGAGACGGCTCCTGCATTCCTCAATGCGCCCTAGCTTTTCAAGCAGAAGACCGTAGCGGAAATGCGCCTGCCACATCGTGGGGCTCGCCGGGATTAGCCGGCGAAATTCCGCTTCCGCCGCTGCCGATTCACCGAGAGCGGTGAGCGCAGTGGCAAAATTGCAGCGCGCCACGGCATCATTGGGATTGAGCGAAAGGGCATTCCGAAAATCCCGGACTGCCAGTTGATTCTCGCCGATCCGCAGGTGCGCCGCACCGAGTTCGTTCCAGCAAATTGCATTCTCCGGATGGATTCTCAGCGACTCATCCATTCCCCGAATCGCCGATGCCGTATCCCCGGCCCGAACGAACGCATACGCCGCATTTTCCAGCGCCATCGCATTATTGGCAGTCACCGCCGCGGCGTGCTGGAAAAGCGTGAGGCTGTTTTCCCATTTCGTCACCTGCGACCCCGTCGCCACGCCCAGCGCTGCGAGCGGCACCATGGCAGCAGCGATCCGAACCTTCCGAATCGCCGGCAGCCAGGCATCCGCAAGCCACACGACCGCGATGAAAAACCCGATCTGCGCGAGATACACAAAGCGGTCCGCACGAGCTTGCGAGCCCACTTGGACAAGGCCGAGATTCGGCACCAACATGCCGAGAAAAATAAACCAGCCGATTAGCAAAAACGGATACCGCCGCCACTGCCACGCAGCCAGCGCAGTGACCACAAGCAAGCCTGCAAGCACCACCAGCGCCGGAGCCCATTGAGCCACGCCGGGATGCGGATAAAACACAGCGAGCTTATCCGGCCACACGAGGTCGTGGAGATACGCGCCGTAGGAGCAAAGCGCGTTACTCACCCGGCTATCGAGCGGCAAAGCATCCAGACTGATCACCGCACCGCGCGGCTTCGTCGCCTGCGTCGCGATGAACGACGCAATTCCAGCGAGCGCGAAAAACGGCACCTTCTCCCAAAGCACCCGCCATCCAGTCCGCCGCGGCGGCCAGAAATCGAAAAGCAAAAGCACGCACGGCAGAGTTACCGCCATCGGCTTTGCAAGCAGCGCCGCCGCAAACGCACCGAGCGCGAGCCACCATGCACCCGGTCGCCGCTCCAAAGTCCACCGACACCATGCGAGCAACGAAGCCATAAAGAAGAACGCGCAGAGCACATTCTTCCGCTCCGCGATCCACGCGACGGATTCCACATTCACCGTGTGAAGTCCGAAAAGGGCTGCGACCATCGCAGACGGCCACAACCGCCCTGTGAAACGCCTCAGCGCGAGGAACAGAAGCACCGCCGCGCCACTGTGCCACAGCACATTCTCGAAGTGCATCGCCGCAGGATTGAGCCCGAAAAGCGAGACATCTACCATAAACGAGAGCGTCGTGAGCGGAACATACAGACTTGCGTGCGGCTCAGAAAACGTGCGCTTGATTCCGTCGAACGTAAGCCCTGCCCTCACCGTGGAGTTTTCGAATACGTGGCTCGTGTCATCGAGATGAACAAAGCCGCAATTCACCACACCCGAATACGCAGCAAAAATCATCGCGATAATCCCGATCGCGATGAGCGTAATAATCCGGTTTTCCGGCATTGCGTAGTTGGGCTGCATTCCTGATTTCATGGAAAGCAGCTTCGACGCCACGAACATCCTTTGGGGTCGGACCAAAGAGGTCGTGTGTCGCCAGTTACTTCTTCTTTTCAGCAGCGCATTTGCAAATCCACTCCTGCGCGTTGCACTTCTCGCAATTCTTCGTGTCGTATTCGAGGCGCGCCGTCACGGCCTTTGCTTTGGCGTCATCTTTGTATTGTACGATGAGCCACTCACCGGGATTTACGGCGGGAATCACGAATTGCTCCCCTTCCTTGGCAACCTCCAGCTTCACAGCCTTACCGGTCGGGCCGCCGCTGGCGGTGAGTGTCTGGGCTGCAAGCTTCACGGGCTTCATGTCTTTATCGAGGACGGCAATGCGGAATTTCCCGTCTTTCAATGTCACTTCGCCGTGCATGGTTTCATTCTTCGAGAACTCAAGGATACGGCCACCGTTTGGTCCGAGTTCTACGTCGCCGTGCGCGAAGGCGGCGGCGGTGATTGCGAGGCTGCTGAGCAGCGCGAGGATTTGAGTGGGAGGAAAATCATGAGCGAAGCGCGTGGAGCCCCTGCCAGCCGTGCCACGCCATCACAAACGCGATCACCACAAGGAGCGCGCAGGAAAAATAGGGGGCGCGGCGCATCACTTCGCCAAAACCTTTGTAGCGCTTTTGCGCGTGCCGCACGCTCCACGCAGCCAGTGCGCCGCTCGCCACCATCGTCAGCGCGAGGCCGAAGCTGAACGCTCCGACGAGCGTGAAGCCGAGCGCGACGCGCTTGAGTTGCAAGCAGATGAGCAACACGCTGAACGCCGCCGGGCACGGCATGAGCCCGCCCGTGATCCCGAAAAGGACGATCTGCGGCGTGGTGACGGCGCGACCGGCGAACCGCTTCTCGATGTCCGCAGCGTGGGCGCGCTCGTGGGCATCCTGAAACTCCGGCGACGATTCATCCCCGTGGTGATGATGCTCCCCCTCGCGAAACTCCACGCGGCAAGTATGGCTGTGCCCGCCGTGGCCGAGCGTGAGCACAGCGTCGAACTCATGCGGCTCGGGGATGTCCATGAGCGATTCGAGGAAGTCGCCTTTTGAGACAAATGCAAACGACTGCCGTGCGCCGTCGGGCCGCTTCGTCTCGATCACCACATCGCTTGCCGCAGGCAACTTTTCCCCCGCCGGAGCGCGCAGGCGGAAGACGGGCGGCACGCCATCCTCGAAGACGCTCAACTCAAGTTTCCCATGCCCCGTATCGAGCACAAACAGCTCGCTGTGATCGTGGTCGTGCCCCTCGTGCGAATGATCGTGGTCGTGCGAGTGCGCCGCGCTCAAGTCCCGTCGCGTGCGGAAAAACATCCACGCCGCGAGTGCGAGGATGCACACCGCCGAGCCGAGTTGCAGATACGGCTCGACGGCTTCCGCATTCCACTGGCTGCCAAAATGCAGAGCCAGCGCCGCGAGCACCCAGATGATGAGCGAGTGTGAAATCGCCGCCGACAATCCGAGCAACACCGCCTGCCCGATGGTGCCGCGCACGGCAACAATGAACGCGGCCATCATAGTTTTCGAGTGCCCCGGCTCCAGCCCATGCAGGGCTCCGAGTAAGATTGCAGTAGGGATGAAGAGCCAAAGGCTCATGGTGCCGCTTTGCAGCGCGTGGATGATGTCAGGCATAATGATTTAGATGGTTGTGAATAAAAGCGGTTCAAAGAGCAGAGGAGCTTGAGAGGGCACGGATTTGCCAAGGGTAGCACACGCGACCCGCGTGTTGCGCCCGGCGACCCGCCGGGTGCATCGCCGAGAGGCGACCTTTCGCCGTAGGCGAACCTTGCACGGCTCGCTTCGCGAGAGGTTCGCTACGCGAAATGTCCCCGGCGGGCCGCCGGGGACGACACGCGGGCCGCGCGTGCTACCCTTCGCATTTTGAGCGTCCCGATTTTCTGAAGCACTTATAGTCATACGCGATTTAGATGGTTGGCGTTTTCACTTCGCGCTTCGTGCGGTTTTCAAACCAGTAGTAGAGAACCGGCAGGACGATGAGCGTGAGCAGCGTGGAGCTGATGATGCCGCCGATGACGACGGTGGCCAGCGGGCGCTGCACTTCCGCGCCTGCGCCGGTGGCGATGGCCATCGGCACGAAGCCGAGTGAGGCCACGAGCGCGGTCATCAGCACGGGGCGCAGTCGCGTGAACGAGCCTTCCAGCACGGCATCGCGGACGGCGCGGCCTTCCTCGCGGAGCTGGTTGAAATACGTCACGAGGACGAGCCCATTCAGCACGGCGACGCCGCTGAGCGCGATGAAGCCGACGGCGGCGGTGATGGAGAACGGCATGTCGCGCAGCCACAGCGCGGCGACGCCGCCGGTGA